>JAKCBU010000014.1 GCA_021839095.1 Pseudomonadota bacterium
GCCGGTCAAGGTGGGGTTCTTCAAACGACTCTTTGGAGGCTGACATGTCCTTTCTTGATTACTTCCTCGGTTCCCGCAAAAAGAGCGCCAATGTCGCGAAGGATCGCCTGAAACTGATCCTCGCCCACGAGCGGGATGCCGACGGTCCCGACTTTCTGCCGGCATTGCAGGAAGAACTCCTGGCGGTGATCGCCAAATATATCCCGGTGGACAAGGAAAACATCAAGGTGAGCATGGAACGGCGGGGAGATTTTGAAGTGCTGGAATTGAACGTTCTTTTCCCGGATCAGCACTGAGCACTGACGAAGCCCGAGAACGCGGCGGACGCAGTCACTAAAACAACCGTCCCGTGACAAAACAGTATACATACATGGCACAAACCAAAAACCCGTTGTGAGCGCATGGGTGGCACCTACATTGGGCGGATCAACGCAATGTATCTAACAGCGTGCGCAGATAGCCAGCCAGGGGGCTGGTGGGTTGGGTGCTTGCCAGCGCCTCCTCCAGATAGGGGCGCGCGGCCTTGTTGCCTGCCAGTGCCAGAGTAATGCCCATGCCGGTTTTCCAGCGCAGACTGTCTGGAGCGAGAGTCAGCGCGCGGGCATAGGCGTTCTCGGCAAGGGGTAAGTCGCCCTGTTGCTGGGCCAGGGTTCCCAGCATGCCAAAGTAATCAGCATTATCGGTGGGCGCCGGCTGTAGTTGGCGCAATAAGGACAGGGCTTGCGCCGGTTGTTGTTGAGCCGCCAGCAAGCGGGCTTCAAGCAGGGTTAAAGGTACGTTATCCGGTGATCTGCGGAGGCTTTCGCGCAACGATTCCAGGGCTTTGGCCGCTTCTCCGCGTTGCCAGAGACGTTCTGCCAATCGCAATTTATCGTCTTCCCAGACGGTGCTGCCGGAAATGGCGTCAGACCGGGCGACTTGGTGCCGGGGCGGGGGAAGCGGAACTCGACCACCGGAAAACACCTTGGCAGCCCGCCTATACGGCTTCGGATTGGAGAATTCCGGCGTACGATCTGACGCTGGAGACAAGGCCTCGCGCTGGATGGGATGGTTATACCGGGTGCGGGATGGGGCATGCAATAGAGCGCCCGGCGGCGGGGCGCTGCTCCGGGTTGGCGCCATTATCCGGTTGCGGGGAGCGGCGGCCGTCGGCACCACCGCCACCGGCGCAGGCATGGCCCTGACCGGAGCTATCCGCGCGGCGGTTTCAGAAGAAGTGGGTAAATAACGCCACCAGAAAACCGCGCTGACCACCAGAAAACCGCCTCCCAACAAGAGGAGCGCTCCCAGGCGTCGCCGGTTTCCGGAGCGGCGAGGCAGGAGGGCCACCGGCATCTCGGGTCCGGCGCTTTTTCGGGTTTGCCGACGGTCGAGATCGCTTAGCACATCGTGAATCAAGCTCATATGGGCCACCATACGCGTCGCGCCTGTGGCGTATCTGCAACGGCCCGCAGCATCTCTCGTCGCCCTACACGACGGCGACCGGATCCGTAAGTCGCCAGCAGTGCTTTATGGGCCAACAGGTTAAGGAGGCGCGGTGTGCCACCACTGCTGCGCTGGAGCAGGCGCAAGGCGTT
This sequence comes from Pseudomonadota bacterium, assembly GCA_021839095.1. Next base: position 1,578 of record JAKCBU010000014.1, read on the forward strand.
ATTCTGAAACAACGGTCCCCCGGTATAGCCCGCGTGGCGCAAGCGATGCTCCAGATAGGCCCCGGTTTCTTCACGGCTGAGGGGAAGGAGCTGATGATGAAAACCAATCCGCTGACGCAACTGCCGCATTTGTGGCTGTTGCAGACGAATATCCAGCTCCGGCTGGCCGAATAAAATGATTTGTATCAATTTGCGTTTTTCGGTTTCGAGGTTGGAGAGCAGGCGAATACTCTCCAATGCAGCGTAGGACAAGGTCTGCGCCTCGTCCACCAGCAGCACCACCCGATGCCCTTCGTCCGCCGCCTGCAATAAGCTGCGATGGATGGCCTCCAGCGGCTCCTGGGTGACGTCCAGTTCCTGACCACTGAGATCAGCGGCAATGGCACGAAGCAGTATCGTCGGTGGTTGTTGGGGATTGAGCACGTAAGCGGTGCGGAAACGCGCATCCATGCGATGGAGAAGGGTGCGGCACAAGGTGGTTTTACCCGTTCCGACCTCACCCGTGATTTTGACAAAACCTTCGCCGTTGTCCAGAGCGAAGTGCAGCAAGGAAAGGGCCGCCCGACGATTCTCATCGGCGAAAAAGAACTCCGTGTCCGGTGTCAGACTGAACGGATATTCGCGCAAGCCGAAGAATGCCAGATACATCAGCGACCTGAACCTTTTGATCGTTCTGGTAACACCGCCGTATTGAAATCCAGATCGTTTTTCGACAGATCGGCGCGGGCTTGGTGGATTTGTTGCTGCCAAACACCACGCTTGTTCACCACGATAGGCTTGATGAGCACCACCAGTTCGCTCTTGATGGAAGTTTGTTGCGTGCTCTTGAAGAGATAGCCCAAATAAGGGATGTCCTCCAACAGCGGAATGCCCGAATGTGTATCGTGTTCGTCGGTTTTCATCAGACCGCCGATGACGATGACCTGCCCGCTTGTGGCGCGTACCACGGTATCCACTTCACGCACGGAGGAACTGGCCAGAGGCAGATTGTAACTTTGACTCCCGACCGTAAACGCCTGGGCCTGAGTGGTCACACTGGTCACCGAAGGATGCACGTAAAGCGTCACCATACCGTCCCCGCTGATGGAGGGGGTGACATCCAGGGCGACGCCGGAAAACAGGGGAGAAAGCACAGGGGTTGCCTGATTGATGATGGTGCTGCCGATGGCCCCGGAGCTCGTTCCGGAATTGGTCTGAACATTGGTCACATAAATATTGTCCGTGCCCACCTTGATAACCGCCGTCTGGTTGTTGAGCGTGGCCACCCGCGGACTGGAGAGCACCTTGACCTTGCCCTGAGTGCCGAGGGCCTCCAGGATGGCGTTGAAGCCTTTGCCGCCGCTGATGACGGCATTGAAAACGCCACCGAAAGGCTGCACCGTATTCATGATGGGTAACAGGCCCGGCGCCAATTGGCCGATGTTGGCCGCTGTCCCGCTACTGGTAACCGTACCCTGGGTGGGCGCATAACCATTGGGATTGAAATTGCCGTTAGAGCTGCTGGGCGCGAGCTGGTTGATCTGGGCGTTGCCGGTCACGGCGCTCCAGTTGATTCCCGCCTGAAAGCCCTTGGAGAGCTGCACCTCCAGGATCTTTGCCTCCAGGATCACCTGCCGTTCCAGACCGTTGGTGAGGCGATGCAAAAATGCACGCACCTCCCGTTGGCGGTCAGGCATGGCGCGTACCGCGATAACCCCGGATAAGGGATTGACGATGATCCGTCCGTTCTTGCCGACGATCATCTCCAGAGAGGGTCCCAGAGTTTTCCAGAAGTCGGAACTGCTATCGGTTTTTACCTCGGCCGACGGCTTGGTCTGGCCGAAGGCCTGGCCTTGCCCGATCATGCCACCATTGCCGCTGTTCCCGCTCAGCTCCGTACCCGCAACCGTCAGTTGCGATTTGGCACTGCGGGCGATATCCAGATAATTGACCTGATAGATGCGGGTTTCCGGTTCGGGAGGAAAAATCACGATCTGTCGGCCTTGCATCTCGTACTGATAGCCGTATGCCGCGCGAATCGCCCGCAGGGCATTTCCCAGGGTGACATGATGCAGGTTAAGGGTGAGACTACCAGCGACTTTGGGAGAAAGAATGACATTCTGGCCAGAGCTCATCCCCAGCCCCATGAATACCTCCCGGGCAGGCGCATTCTGAACCACCAGATCGAAGCGTTTCTGCAGGGGCGGGGATCGATGCGGGATCAGGCTGCCCACCGGCGGCAATAGCGCCTGTTGCACGGCGGCGGGCGGCGGACGTATGGCCGCCTTGGGCGGTTTTGGCAGCAGGGCGCTCGCGGGATTATCGGGTACCGTTTGGCAACCTGCCAGCCAGATGCAACCCATCAGTATTGCCCACTGTTTGCGCATAATCATTTCTCTTCACTCGGATTGGTAGAACCGCCGATGACCAGCCGCAGCCTTTTGGATCCCTCTCCCAGGATCACCCAACCGGCGCCCACGGCGATCAGGCGATAGGGTCCGATCTGGCTTCCCAAGGGGTACAGACGGCCATTGAGAATAGCCACGGGCACCTGCCCGCCGGTCAGGGTGCTGTCCAGGACCAGGGACGCGAGGGGCGCGCCACCAGCCCCGGCCCGATAGTCATCGGGGCGGGTCGGATTGGGGGTTACCTGTATCCTGGCGGCCAGCAGCAGTCCAAAGAGCGCGCTCATGAACCGCCCCCCGCAACCTTGGGCAGGCCAGGCAGCGTCCCAAGGACGCTCCGGATTTGACCCGCCGTCAACACGGCCCCTGATCCGGGAGCGTCCTGGCCGCTCCAGGCAACAGCGTAGGTACGTACGTCAATCCGCAGCTCGGCCTTTGGATACTGTATCACGGTGTAAGTCCACCGACCCCATTGTAAACGCCAGGGCCCTCGCTGCACACTTTGCAGATAGGCAAGCAGGCTGTGAAAATCACCCTGCAGGGTAAGGGCAACCCCGCTTTGATACAGACGTGGACCCGCTTTGGCGCTTTTATCCGACGGTAAAGGAAATACCTGGGAGGGCGCCAGGGTGTGGAAGCGTACACACTGTACCCCCGGACGCTCCGTTAACAACGTGCGCAACCAGCCATCCAGTTCATCCTGCCGGGGATAGCGCTGACCGGCCTGATGCAACTGCTCATCCAGGGTGGCGATGATCCGCTGCTGGGCATCCAGGCGTGACTGCGCCTGTAGGGGCGCATTGTGTAACAAGGCCTGAATTTCGCTTTCCACGGCGGTCGCATGACTTTGCTCCGTCCGCCATTGCTGTTTTTTGGCCTGCAGACGATTTTCCAGGGGGGCCAGCCACAACTGGTAAAACCCGATCAGCAGCACCACCAGCGCGGCAGCGAGTACCAGCACGCGTTCGCGCAGGCTGAGCGCGTCGAAGCGGGCGAACCAGTGCCGGAGCGCGTTCATGGCCACTCCGGCGAACGGGCGGTAGCGCTGATGCGGAAATCCAGCAACGCAGCAGATGGGGTGCTATTGTCGGGGGCCGTGATGCCACTGCTGGCGGTGATCCCGGCCAATATCAGACCGGCCAGTACCGGCTGGGCATGGAGTCGTTCCACGTAGAGCGGTATGGTCGCCGCCCGCAGGGTGCGTCCTTCCAGAACCAATCCGCCGGTATCGCCACTCATGCGCGTCAGCCAGATACCGGGAACGATGCCACGACCCAGGGCATGGAGTACCTCCGAGGGATTCTGGCTGGCCACATGCAGAGAAAGCAGTTGCAAGAGAAAACGCCGCTCGTCGATTTCCGCCTGCAGCGCCTGGTGCCGGGTTTCCCACGCAGACTGGGCGCCCGGACCATAGCGCGCGATGAGTTGGTCCCGCTGGCTTTGCAGCGCGCTCAGTCGTTGCTCCTGGGTCGCCAGCAGTCGTGCCTGTTCCTGATTGGCCTGCTGCCAGTACAGGGCCAGTCCGCTGAGGGCAAGAAGCAGGACACCGAGGAAAATCAGGCTGAAGCGCGCGGAGAAGGGTACTTGCCGCGATACGAAGCGATCACTGTAGAGATTGACGCGGGCCGGATCGGCCGCTGGCGGCAGGCGCAGGCTCATGGGGCAGGCAACTCCGCGGCAAAGGCCTGGGCCAGAAGACAGCGGCTGTCCGCCGGGGAAAGTAATTCCTCGACATGCGCGCAGCGCCGCCCAAGCAATTCGCCCAGCATCTCCGGCAGCAACTTCGGCGCGCCGCAGAGATAGAGGTCGGTGGGCGGCGGGCGGCGGAAACGATTTTCGTAAAAATCCATGGTGCGCTGCATCTCCAGAGCCAGGTCCTCGCTGGCGGAGCGGAAACCCGCGGGATCATCATCGCCGGGAAAGTGCGCAGAACCCAGCGCCAGTGGCCGCCCAAAACGGTAGCTGCCGCCCTGCACCAGGGTCAGATGACAACTGCGGGTTTCCACCAACAACAGTCCGACGCCTCCCGCTGCTTCGGGCAGAAGCCAGCATAAGTCGCGCAATGCGAGATCGATAATGCCCACATAAAAGGGCTGCAGGCCGGCGCCGCGCAAGAGGTCTACCCGCTCCTGGACCACGCTTTCGCGCGCGGCGACGGCGAAAATCTGTTGGCCTTCCGTGTCGGGCACGGGTATGGCGGCGAGCACCGCCTCCGACACGGGGAAATCCAGCAAATCCGCGAGCTGCCAGCGCAGGGCGGCCAGCATCTCCCCCGCCGGCACCTTGGGCGCATCCACGACTTGCAGGTTATAGTCCTCCCGGAACAGGTACGTAGCCGCCGGACTGCCAGCCAGCCCCTGGCTCTGCACGCTGTGGCGTAAGGACTCCAGCAGCAGTTCCCGGTAGCGGCTCGATAACGGGTCGATGTCCTGGGCCAGGATCAGTTCGGCTTCGCCATGGTGCACACGCACGAGGCAATAACCGTCCCGGCGCAACTCCAGCACCACTGGAGGGCGTTCCCGCCAGCGCCGCAGAACGTCCCGCAGGTCGGCATCCCAGAGTTTCATGTCGTCACGCCCATGGCGGGAGTATTAGCCGAAAACGGCAAAAATTGCCAGATGGTCATGGGTTTTCAAGCCAGTAGTTGAGAGTGGCGGACTCTCCACCTCCGCTGCCAGCGCAGGAGTTCGCAAGGCATGTAGTCAGGCCATTTGTGTCGCAGAATAGAAGCCCAAAAATGCGAGAACATGAATACGTTATACAGCTAGTTACGTCCTTGGACGGTATGGAACAAGCTGTTGCGCAGCTTTTTAAGCTGTTATCACAGATACCCAAAAGTCCGCAATGGTTAGTGACGCAGCTCGCCACGCAGGCAGCACAAGCATTTCCTTGTGTCGTAACACCGACGATGACATTTCTCATGGCGGATACCGGTAAATTACCGGAACCAAGATTGCCCGCCGGGCAAGCTCCCTGGCTGGTGATCTGGTAAGAGCTCGTGGAAGCCGTGCTGACCGATGAGCAAGCCACCGTTGCCGAGCAACCCCCCAGCCCCGGAATACTGCCAATGCCAGGATGGGCCGGATTGGGGCTGAAACACTGGCTGGCGGCGCTGCCGGTGGCCGGTGCGATCTGGTATGTCCCCCATTCCGCCCCGCTCTGGGCCGCCCAGTAGGCACGGGTGGAGGCGATCTGGTAGGCCGTGTTCTGATTGCTCTGGGCCGTGATATAGGCCAGTGCCGCCAGCAGCAGGGCCAACACCACCATGATGAATATCACCATCACCAGGGCCGAGCCCATTTCCGCAGCCGGTATGGTGGGGCGATCATCCCCTTTGGCCGTCATTGGTTATTGACCACGGAATAGGCGGAACTGAGGACGGCGATGGCTCGGCTCAGGCGGAGGTGGACATCGGCTGCGGGGTCGTTGAGGGTCAGCGTCACCGACACGCCGCTGGCGGTGCTCGCGCTCGATCCTTCCGGAAGCGCGCTGAAAGCGCCGCTGGCATTGACCGCCAGCACCTGCGCCGACGGCCAGTTGGGCGTGCTCTGGGTCAGTTGCCCGTTGCTAAAGGCAAAGCCATAACCGCCGGAACAGGCGCTGGCAGCAGCGGCACTGACCGGCGCAGCGCAGCGTGTGAAAGACAGGCTCGCCCCGCCACCAGGGATGTTCAGCGTCCCCGGCTGGGCATTGTGCAGCCCTCGCGTCATGACCGTCAGTGCCATCTCGCCCTGGCTGGCCAGTTCGCCAGCGGCGCGGTTGGTCTGATAGGTCTGCACCGAGCGCACGATGAGGGCCGTCGCGCCCACGGACAGGATACCGAGAAGGACGATGGCCACAATCAGCTCGATGAGGGTGAGGCCGCCTTGGTCAACCGCGACGGCAATAACGGGGCCTGCGGATGGCGGCATTTTATCATTACCCATGGGCTACCCTCCCGCCTGGTTGCCGTTGCCGTTGCCGTTGCCGTTGCCATTACCGTTGCCATTGCCATTACCGTTGCCATTGCCGTTACCATTGCCGTTGCCAGGGGCCGTGGCACCACTAAAATTATATTTCGTGCGCCACGCCCCCAGGGTGATATCCGCCCCGCTGGGTCCGGTCACCTGGACGGTCAGGAATTCCGCCGTAGCCCCGCTTAATGTGGAAGCACTGCAGGCGACGGCGACACCATCATCATTTTGGCCATACGCGGTACTGCACGAGTGAGTGCAATCGCAGTGAGGGAACGGCTGTGCGTATGAGGCCGTCATGGCGGTCTCCAGCGTACTTTGGGCGATGACCGTGGCCTGCGCCGTCGGCACCGGATTGGTGCCGAAGCGGCCGTACCAGACCACGGGGATGAGGAGCGCCGCCAGAAAGCCCAGCAAGACCATGGCGATCACCAGCTCGATGAGGGTAACGCCCTGTTCTTCTCCCTTCGTCCCCAGCGCCGCCGTACTCATGCGCACGGTCCGGCATAGGCCAATCCGGTGGGGGAGATGCACACCACGCGGCTTTCGCCGCCACCATCGATGAGGGTGATGGGACTGGTTTGGGTGGCGCTGGCCACGCTGCCGGTGGCGCTGGTGAAGCTGAGGTTGGCGCCGGCCTGGACGGTGGCGGGAATGGTGATGGGGTAGCCCTTGCCGCCAGGGGCCGGCAGGTTTTGCCCGGCACTGTTTTGCACCGTCACACTACGCCCCTGAACACTCAGGGTAATGTTGCCACTGCCCAGCAAGGCCGACTGCCGCGCATACTGCGCCGCAGCAATGACATCTCCCTGGGCAGCATTGGCACTGTAGCCGCCTATCCCCATGAAGCGCGGCAAAATCAGCGCCGCCAGGATACCGGCGATAATCAGGATGGCAATGACTTCTATGAGCGTAAAGCCGCGGTCAGTCCTGTGCCCTTCCATGTGCCCTGACAACGGACAAGCCAGGGAGCGATAGGCTGCTCCCTGGCTTGCCACCCTCCGCCGGTGAACGATCAGGAGCAGTCGGTGGAGGTCGTGACGACGGTGGGCGGAAGGATAGAACTGGTGGCCGCCGTATACACCACTTTGCACTCAGTGGAGTTGCTGGCCGAGGTGGGCCAGAACGTCGCTGCCGCCGAGGTGGCACTCACACCGAAATTGGTGGTGTCCTGGAGCATGGTGGAGATGCTGGCACCGGTGGGATAGCCCCATGCCAAGGCCACCGTGCCGTTAGCGCCGGCTCCAGGGACGGAAATGGTGCCGATGGACCCCGTCTGGACAGGCGTGCTGACCAGGGCCTTGCTGTAGGCCAGCGCTGACGCGGCTTGCAGAGAACCGGAAACGCCCTGCAACACGCTGCGCCGTGCGTCGTTTTGCAGATTGACAAAACGCGGAATGGCAAAAGCGGCGAGAATACCGAGAATGACGATAACCACGATGAGTTCGATCAGGGTGAAACCCTGTTCACTGGAATGCTTTTGCATGACGCCCCCCTTGGAGTCTGCCGTGTAACATTTTTGGTAACACCCTATAACAGCGTCTCATGGTATCACCCCCCCAAAAGGGTGTCCATAGGCCATGATCCGTTTTAATTGGGCATTTTTTAACGATCCGGCTACTGTTTGACCATTTTCACCATGTCCCACATCGGCAGGTAAATACCGGCGGCGAGAATGAACACCAGGCCACCCATGATCACCACCATGATCGGTTCGATACGTGCGGCAAGACTATCCACCTTTTTTTCCACCTCGCGCTCATAATAATCCGCCACCTCGCCCATCATCTCGTCCAGTCCGCCCGTTTCCTCGCCGACCTTCAGCATTTGCAGGACCAGGGGCGGGAAAAGCCCGGTGGCGGTGGCGCTGCTGTGCAGACTTTCGCCGCGCAGAATGGCTCTGGGGAGCGCATCCAGGCGATCCTCCATGAAGCGGTTGTGAACGGCGCCGACGACCAGTTCCATGCCCTTCAGGATCGGCACGCCGGCGCCGGAAACAAGCTGGAGGGTTCGGCCGAAACGGGCCATGGCGTCTTCGAGGATCAGCGGGCCGAAAATAGGGGTGCGCAAAAGGAAACGATCCCAGAGCCAGCGACCGTGTGGTTGGTGGAGGAAGAAGCGAAAACCATAAGTGGCGACGACGGCGACCATGACGATCAGCCACCACCAGGCGACCGTGAAGTTGCTGAAGGCGATGAGCATACGGGTAAAAATGGGCAAGGTGATATGGGCGTTGGCGAACAGCTTGGCAAAAGCGGGAATGACCATGATGTTGAGGATGACCATGGCGACACTCAAAGCGATGGCCACGAAAAGCGGGTAACGAAAAGCCTGGCGAACACGGGCGAGGGTGATGTCCTCCCGTTCGAGATAACCGGACAGTTGCAGCAATACCTTATCGAGATTACCGGTGGTCTCACCGACTTCCACCAGACGAAGATACAGGGGCTGGAAGACCTTGGGAAAAGCGGCCAGAGCGACGGAGAGCGGCTGACCGTCGCCAAGCGTACGCCGTACCTGGAGAAGTATTTCGCCGAGGCGGGTCTGTGGACCGTGACTGCTGATCAGGCCCTCTATGGCGTTGAGTACCGGAATGCCCGCGTGCAACAGGGCGTAAAGCTGGCGGGAAAAAAGGGCGAGATCGGCGCGACTGATGGGTCGCCTGTTGAGTCGACTCCACAACTGTTCGATACGAACGCCTTCGCGCAACTCTTCCACGGTGATGGGGATGAGCTGGTTACTGCGCAAGGTCTGTGCGACCATCGCACCTTCTCCAGCATCCATGATGCCCTCGCGGAGCTGTCCGTGGCCATCGCGGGCACGATAGCGGAAACGCGCCATCAGTCCTCCTCTGCGTCGCTGGTCACCCGCACCATTTCCGCCAGGGTGGTAATGCCCTCCCAAACCAGGCGCATGGCCTCTTCCCGTAATAAAGTGAACTGTTGTTGCTGGCTGGCGGCATCGAGAAGCGCTGCGCGACTATTGCCGAGAATGGCCGCGCGGAGTAATGGATCCATGCGGATCAGTTCGAAAACCGGTTGCCGACCGCGATACCCGGTGAAGTTGCAGGTATTGCAGCCCTTGCCGCAAAAGAAGGTGACGAAGTCGGGAGGCACGCCGAGGCGGGCGGCAAAAGCCGCACGTTCTGCGGGGCTGACCTCCTTGTCCTCGGTCTTGCAGGACGGGCAGATACGACGCACCAGGCGTTGCGCCATGACCCCGAGCACCGCCGACCCGATCAGAAAGGGTTCCACCTCGAGTTCCTGTAGTCGTGGAAAGGCGCCCACGGCGTCATTGGTATGGAGCGTAGCCAGTACCAGATGGCCGGTCAGAGCGGCGCGCGCGGCGATTTCTGCGGTTTCATGGTCGCGGATCTCGCCCACCATGATGACATCCGGATCCTGGCGCAGGATGGTGCGCAGCACCCGCGCAAAATCAAGCCCGATACGGGGATGCACCTGTACCTGGCTGATGCCCTGAAGACGATATTCCACGGGATCTTCCACGGTGAAAATCTTGCGCTCCACGGTGTTGATCTCATTCAGTGCCGCGTATAGCGTCGTCGACTTACCCGATCCGGTGGGTCCGGTTACCAAAAACAACCCATGTGGACGGTGCATGATATTCTGCAGGCTGGCCACGACGTTGCCGGGCATCCCGAGCTCATTAAAATGCAGCAGTGCCGTTTGCTGATCCAGCAGGCGCAGGACCACGCTTTCTCCATCCTGGACGGGCATGGTAGCCATGCGTACGTCATAGGCCTTGCCTTCCAGCGCGAGATGCGTGCGTCCATCCTGAGGAAGGCGACGTTCGGCGATATCCAGATTAGCCATGACCTTGAGTTTGGAGGCAATCAACGGCGTCAAGCGACTGTCCAAACGCAGGTGCTCACGCAGGACCCCGTCCACGCGCAGGCGCACCCGCAAGTCAGATTCTTCCGGCTCGAAATGAATATCAGAGGCTTGCAGACGGGCGGCATCCGTAAAGATGGCATTGAGCAGGCGTACCACGGGCGCATCTTCCGCGCTGCTTTCCAGCAAGGGCGGTGGGGCTGGAGTGTTTACCGTGTCGCCCAGCGCGTCCCGCAGTTCAGCGCTTTTGCTGACCGCGCCGTACAACTGAGGTAGAACGCGCAGCAACTCCGTTTCGGAAATCAACGCCAGCTTCACGGGTTTGCCCATGGCACGGGAAATGGCGTCCAAAGCCGGCACATCGGTGGGGTCGGCCATACCTACCACGTAGCGCTCACCCTGGTCCCGCAGTGGTATGGCCCGATAGCGCCGCGCCAAAGATTCGGGAAGTCGCGACACCAACTGCGGATCCAATGCCTGTCGGGATAAATCGATGCGCTCCAGATGCAGTTGTCTGGCGAGAAAGTTCAACAGGTCCTCTTCGGTCACCAAGTGTTGGGCGATGAGTTCCTGCCCGAGCTTGCGTCCGCTTCCCCGCTGCTGGGTGAGCGCCATATCCAGTTGCGCCGCGGTGATAGATCGGA
>JAKCBU010000328.1 GCA_021839095.1 Pseudomonadota bacterium
AGGTGCCGATGTGGTGGGCGCCGTTCAGGAAGCGGAGTTTTGATGCAGGGGAGAATTACGGGCAAACCCAGTCATGTGCCATCATGCAAGCGCAAGGCGGAAAGTAACCCAGAAATAGAAAAAAACCGCTTAGCGCTATTTCTAAGCAGTTGATTAAATTGGCTCCCCGGGACAGGCTCGAACTGCCGACCTAGTGATTAACAGTCACCCGCTCTACCGACTGAGCTACCGGGGAAAAGTGGGCGTATCCTAGCCTCCTGTGCGGTGCGCGTCAAGGAGCGGGCATCCGCCTATCGTCCCTTTCGACGCGGTTTTCCTTGTCAAAACGCGGCATTTCGGCTATTTACCTACTACCAAGCATAAAGAACGGGGAAAACGCCTGTGCAGCATCCCAAAAAAGTGTCACCCATTGATCCGGTGCGCAGAGGGGGAGGACTCCTTCTGCTATTGACGCTGACACTGAGCGGCTGCGCGACCATGACACCCCCTGCGGAACATTCACCGACCTCTCCCTCTCCCGGCAATGCGTCGTCGTCCTATGACCACCACGCGGAAGCCACTACACTCGACACCGTACTCGTTAATGCCATCGCGCAAATTGGCAAGTCTTACCGTTGGGGTGGGGAAAATCCGCGCACGGGCTTCGATTGCAGTGGCTTGATTCAATATGTATTGGGCCGCGCCGGAGTATCGATTCCCCGCACGTCTTTCGCGCAGGCAGCGGCTCTGCCAACCGTCAGGGACAGCCGTATCCGGCCTGGGGATCTGGTGTTCTTCAATACGATGGGGCAACCCTTTTCGCATGTGGGCATTTATATCGGCGGCGATCGCTTCGTCAGTGCCTTGAACCGCCAGCAGGGCGTGGCTGTGCAGAGTCTGCGGGCTCCCTACTGGGCGCAGCGGCTGGATGGTGTGCGCCGTCCCATGCCCGCCGAGTTGCTGGCCATGCGAACCCCTTAAACACTTCCTTTTCAACACCTGATCACGGGCGGACATCATGCGCAGCTACCGAGCTCTACCTTCCAAAACAATAATCGCTCATTTGTTGGTGATGGCCTTGTCAGCCTGTGCGACGCATGTAGATGCGGTAAATCACGCGGCTGCTCCAGTCATCGCCACACCTGCGCCACGACCCTTGCCCGGAGCACCCATGCCGGAGCAACCCAGCGCCATGGTCATGCCGCGGATCAACGGCACCTGTGTCAGCAACGTGGCGTTCCCCAACTTCCCACAACAGTATCAGCACAGAATGCAGGAAATCGCCTGCCATTTGCAGAAACGGGATGGGCTGCCCGCCAGTTACGTGATTCCCAGTTTGCAAAACGCCCGCTTTGACGCCCGCGCGGTGGCGCTCATGACTCCTCCCCCCTCCACAACACCGGCGACCCCTTTCCCTTGGTGGCGTTATCGGGATCGCTTCCTGCGCCAGGATCGGGTGGATCAGGGAGTGCGCTTTTGGCGGGATCATGCCGGACTCCTACGGGCCGTCAGCCGGAAATATGGGGTTCCCGGGCCGATTCTGCTGGGAATTCTCAACATAGAAACGGCTTTCGGGGCCTTTCAAGGCGAATTTTCCGTGCTCGATTGCAACCTGAGTCTGGCCCTGGCGCTGCCCGGACGGCGGCGGTTCTTCCTGCATCAAACGGCAGAAACACTCAAACTGGCGCAGCGCCTGAATGTAGCGCCGCAAACGCTGAAAGGCTCAGAGGCGGGGGCCATGGGCATGTCACAGTTCCTCTCCAGCAGTTATCTGCGCTACGGCGTCACCTGGAATGATCCACCCGGTGGGCCCATGCCCAATCTATGGCAGTCGCCCGCAGACGTCCTGGCTTCCACCGCCAACTTCTTCCGCGGCCACGGCTGGCAACCGGGACAGCCGGTACTGGGCCAGGTAGTCAGCGGCCAGCAGACGGACATCACCCCCTTTCTGCAGGGCAAGCACCCGCTTTCCCAACTGCGCGCCGCAGGCATCCAACCAAGGACCGCACCGGGACTTCCGGAAACGACCCCGGTGGGTCTGCTGCGCTTGCAAACCGAACACGGCCCGACCCTGTTTATCGCCTACCCGAACTTTTACGCCATCATGGGCTACAACCCAAGCACCTACTACTCGGCGACCGTCTGGGCCTACGCAAAGGCGATCCAGCGGACCCTCAGCGACTGACCAGGAGGGTATCCGCACCGTTTCTGCCGGCCTTTGTTCGCTGCCGCCGCCCTTATGCTAACATGGTGCCTTCTCGTTCGCCGACCACGCTGGAGCACAGTGTGCAATCTGTTGACCTACTCATTCGCGCACGCTGGATGCTGCCAATCCACCCGCGCACGGTCTTTCACGACCATGCGCTGGCGGTGCACAACGGACACATTGTCGCCATCGGCCCAGCCGAGGAAATACGGCAACGGTACGCCGCGGCCAGTTACACACGCCTCGACCGGCACGTCCTGATGCCGGGACTGGTGAACGCCCACACCCACGCGGCCATGACCCTGATGCGCGGACTCGCGGATGACCTCCCGCTGATGACTTGGCTGAATGAACATAT
>JAKCBU010000015.1 GCA_021839095.1 Pseudomonadota bacterium
ATGGACGACGACGTGGTCACCTTTACCTACTGATGTCCGTATGATACCCACCCATTTAGGGCCCGCTGAGCACCTGTTTAGCGCGGAAGAGGTGGAGGCGGCCATCCGGCGGATGGCCGTTGCCATGAATAAGGATCTGGAGTCCCTCACTCCGCATCGTCCCGTGGTGTTGCTTTGTGTGCTTACGGGAGCGGTGGTGGTAGTCGGGCAACTGATGCCGCATCTGCATTTCCCCCTGGTGCTCGACTGTGTGCAGGTGAGTCGCTATGGCGCGGAAACCAGCGGGGGCACCTTGCAGTGGCGTACCCGCCCTAAGGAATCCCTGGCAGGAGCCGTGGTGTTGCTGGTGGATGATATCCTCGACGAGGGGATTACCCTGAGGTCGTTGCAAGCGTATTGCGCGGCGGAAGGCGCCGCCGCCATTCACACGGCGGTGATGATTCGTAAGACGCGTCCGCGCGCGGTGGAAGTTCCGGTGGACTACGTGGGACTGGAAGTGCCGGATCGTTTTGTCTTTGGTTACGGACTGGATGCCCGCGGCCTGGGGCGTAACGCACCGGGTATTTTCGTCTTTCCGAGGGATGACTGATGGGGTGACGGGTATCATTGGCGGCAGTGGTCTGACCCGCCTCAAGAACTTGGAGATTCGCAATCGCCGGGTCATTCGCACGCCCTTTGGCGAGACCTCCGGCCCGTTGACCTTCGGTCAGCTTGGTGGGCAGGAGGTGGTGTTTATCGCCCGCCACGGTTATGGTCACACCATCCCACCGCACCGCGTCAATTACCGCGCCAATATCTGGGCACTACACCATGTCGGAGTGACGCACGTCGTCGCGGTGGCGGCGGTGGGCGGGATCAGCACGGCCATGCAATCCGGAGTTATTTGTCTGCCCGATCAATTGATCGACTACACCCATGGGCGTCCGAGCACCTTTTTTGAAGGCCGGGAAAGCATGGTGGTGCATATCGATTTTTCCGAACCGTACTGTGGCTTGGTGCGCGCGCGCCTGCTGCGGGCGGCGGAAACCGCCGATGTCGCGGTGATCGACGGGGGCACCTACGCGGCCACCCAGGGACCACGCCTGGAAACCATCGCGGAAATCCGTCGTATCGAAAGGGACGGGGGAGATGTGGTGGGGATGACCGGCGCGCCAGAGGCGGTGCTGGCGCGGGAGATCGGGCTTTGTTACGCCCCGTTGTCACTCGTCGTGAATCCGGCGGCGGGAAAATCGGCGGAACCCATCACCATGGAGGCTATCGACGCAGTGATGCATGCGGGTATGCACCGGGTGCGCAAGGTGCTCGAGTCTGCCGTGCCCTTACTGGCCGATTGCCCGCAATGCAGTTGTGGGGCTTCGGTGGGGCCGGACGCGCTCAAACATCTCCATAGCCGGGAGTAAGCCTGCTGCTGGGGCGGCACCCCGAGCCTGAGCGCCTGCCCTTGCCGGATCAACGCAGGGTGACCAATTCCTCGGCGCTGGTGGGGTGAATGGCGATGGTGTCATCAAAATCCCGTTTCGTGGCACCCATGCGCAGCGCCACGGCAAAGCCCTGCAGCATTTCGTCCACAGCATCGCCGATGGCGTGCAGACCGACGATCCTTTCTTCCGGCCCCACCGTTACCAGCTTCATCGCTGTTTTTTCCGGGTCGGTCGAAAAAGCGCGGAACATGGGGGTGAAAGTCGTCCGATAAACCCGGACCGCCTCTTCTCCGTACTGTAACTGGGCAGCGGCCTCGCTCAAGCCGACAGTGGCGATGGGGGGATGACTAAAAATGACGGTGGGCACCAGATGGGTGTCGAGGTGCCGGCCGGCCTGGCCGCCAAAAAGTCGATCGGCGAGGCGCCGACCGGCGGCTATGGCCACCGGCGTCAAGGCCGGGCCGGGGGTGACGTCGCCTACCGCATAGACGCCGGGTGCGCTGGTTGTTTGGTAGGCATCCACCGGAATGAATCCCTGCGTATCAACGGAAATCCTCACCTGCTCCAGGCCCAGTTCGGAACTGTTGGGGCGGCGGCCAATGGCCCAGATGACGGCGTCCAGGCCACCCAGGCAATCGCCGTCGTGAAAATGTAGGTACAGACCATCGGTGCGTTTTTCCACTTCCCGGACCTGGCGCAGGGCGAGCAAGTTGATGCCTTGATGCAGCATGGCGTCCATCAGATGTTCACGCAGCATGGGCTCAAAATCGTTGAGGAAGTGGTTGCGGCGCATGACGAGGGAAACCTCACTGCCGAGCCCGTGGAGTACTCCGGCAAGTTCGACGGCGATGTATCCCGCCCCGACTACGGCGACACGGCGAGGCGCCGTTTCCAGCGCAAAGAATCCATCCGAGGTGATACCCAGTCCGGCCCCCGGAATATCGGGCCAAACAGGTTGTCCGCCAGTGGCGATCAAAATATGCTCGGCTTCCAGAAGCGTGTTGCCGACGTCGACTCGATGCGCGCCAGAAAAGCGGGCGTGACCGCGCAGCAGGGTAACGCCGTTGCCATCCAGGCCCTGAGCGTAGCGCTCGTTGAGACGCGCGATGTAGGCGGTACGTTGTTGCTTGAGCCGTGCCCAGTGAAAGCGGGGCGTCACGGTGTCGAAACCATACTCTTCGGCCATTTTCATCTGGCCGGCCAGATGAGCGGCATTCCAGAAGATTTTTTTGGGCACACAACCCGCATTGACGCAGGTACCGCCCAGCGGGCCAGCGGCGACCAGGGCGGTACGCGCCCCGTAACGGGCGGCGCGGTTGGCCATGGCGATGCCGCCGCTGCCCCCACCGATGACAATGAGATCATAGTGTTGCGTCATGACACCTCCCTTTTCCCAGGGACTGAACAGGGTAAAAGAGCCGAGGCCGAGGCGGCTGTTTGCACGCGTCGACGACGGCCCGGGGTGAGCCGTTCTCGCCCCTCACTTTACGCGCGTTTCCCGCCGAAGTATTTCTCCAGATCGTCCGCGCCGCCAATATGTTTGCCGCCGATAAAGACTTGCGGCACGGTGGAGCGTCCACTCACCGCGCGAATGGTGCGCGAACTGACACCGGTGCCCATACCGGTCCTGATCTCCTCGAAGGTCAGGTCGTGCGCCTTCAAGAGCGCCTTGGCGCGGGCACAGTGCGGGCAGCCCTCGCGGGTGAAGATGGTGATGAACTCCGGATCGCGCGCTTCGGGGTTGAGGTAATGGAGCATGGTGTCGGCATCAGAAACCTCGAAGGGGTCGCCGGGTTTGTCGGGCTCGATAAACATCTTGTCGATGACGCCATTCCTGACCAGCATGGAGTAGCGCCAGGAGCGTTTGCCGAAGCCAAGTTCGCTCTTGTCCACGAGCATGCCCATGCCTTTGGTGAATTCGCCGTTGCCATCAGGAATCAGGTGAATGTTTTCGACCGCCAACTCCTTGGCCCAGGCTTCCATGACAAAGGCGTCATTCACGGATATACAAAGGATGTCATCGACGCCATTTTCACGAAAGGTCGGCGCGAGTTCGTTGTAGCGGGGCAGATGGCTGGATGAGCAGGTCGGGGTGTAGGCGCCGGGCAGAGAAAATACGACCACGGTCTTGCCTTTGAAAAGATCGTCGGTGCCGACGTCACGCCACTGGTTATTGTCGCGGGTGCGGAATACGACTTGGGGAACGCTTTGGCCTTCAATGCTGGTGAGTTTCATTTTCGTCTCCTGTTTGCGCTACGGTGACGGCACGATTGCCGGTATCCGATGTGCGTGGGTGGGCCCTGCCGCACACGCAAAGATAATAGACATAGTCTAAAATAAAATCAAGTATTGAAATGGCTGGCCGGAATCAAAGATCAAGCGGTGCTCCAGCCCAAGTAAGCGGCCGCGGTGTCGAGACCCCCATAGCGAATCTGGAAATCCGCCTGAGCGCGAATGACCGCCCTGGCATGGTAGGCGATGCCGACCCCCGCCCTGCGAATCATGGGCAGATCGTTGGCGCCGTCGCCGATGGCGATGCAATGGCCGGCATCGGTGCCCAGGTCGGCAGCCAGCAGATCGAGGATATCGGCTTTGGCGGCGGCATCGATGATGTCACCGAGCACTTGGCCGGTGATCTGTCCGTCGATGATCTCCAGGGTATTGGCGAAGGCGTAATCGAGATCCAGTGTTTCCTGGAGATGTCGGGCAAATTGCGTGAAACCACCAGAAACGACACCGACCTCGACGCCCTGCGCCTTGGCCGCAGCGACCAACTCGCGGGCTCCAGGGCTGAGAGACAGCCGTTCGCGGATGATCGCGTCGATGGTGTTCGCGGGTGTGCCAGCCAGCAGACGTACCCGTTCGCGCAGGGAACTCTGAAAATCCAGTTCGCCGGCCATGGAGCGTTCGGTAAGGGCGGCAACCTGGCGCTTGAGACCGAGATAAACGGCCATTTCATCGATACACTCGATACTGATGAGGGTCGAATCCATATCGGCCAGGAGGAGTCGAAAATGACCCCGATCCCACAGACGGGTCACGGCGACATCGAGGGATATCCCCTCCAAGGCCTCGATGAGGCAATGGTTGGCCGCACCCAGCGGACCATCGGGTCCATGCAGCATGAGGGCCAGATCGTCTCCCTGGCCATGCAGTATGCGGCCGGGAATAAAGTGTTGCAGATGCAGGGTGGTGAGCGCCCGGCGCAGTGCTTCGGGTCGCCCCGCACCATGCAGCACCAGACGCACGCTGCTGCTGGCACTGTTCATCGGCGCCCAGATGACTTCCCGTTCCTGATGCAGGGCCTGCCGGGAGAGTTCATCCAGAAACGGCGCGATCTCGCCCACGGTGACCGGCAGTTCCCAACTTTGCAGCCAACAGTCCCAGATCTCCTGGTGGCTTTCTACCTGGGCCACCAGTTGCCCCATGCTGGCCGGGAGATGCATGGGGCCGCGTGCGGCGGGACTGAGAATGGCGAGACGCGTGCTGCTCATGGTTGGGTCCTCAGTTGGTCGATGAGTTGCAGTAATTCCTGACAGCGCGCTTCGCCATCGGGGAGGTTGCGGCGAATGCGCAGGCGGTGTTCTCCATCCAGTTGGTAAATGCCGGGGGACTGCTGGATGAACTGGATGATTTTTTCGGGGGCTACCTGGTTGTCGGGGACGAATTGCAGACGAGCACCAGCAGGACCCGCGTCGATCTGGGCGATGCCGATCCGGAGGGCGCTCAAGCGTAACCGAGTCTGGCAGAACAGGGTGCGGGTCGGCGCGGGAATGGGTCCGAAGCGGTCGATCATCTCCACCAGGATCTCATCGATGGCGGAATCACTGCGCACGTCACTGAGGCGCTTGTAGAGTTGCAGGCGCAGGTGTACGTCCGGCAAGTAGTCGTCAGGAATGAGCGCCGGGGTGTTGAGATGAATTTCCGGATCATTGGTGCGCCGTTCTTCGAGACTGTGGGGATCGCGTCCGTCACGAATGGCCTCCACCGCGTCGTTCAACCATTCCATAAAGAGGGTGAAACCCACTTCATCCATGTGCCCGCTTTGCGCCTCGCCGAGCAATTCACCCGCCCCGCGGATTTCCAGATCGTGGCTGGCCAGGGCAAAGCCGACGCCGAGATCTTCCAGGGATTGGATGGCGTCGAGACGACGGCGGGCATCTTCGCTCATGGCGCGTGGGTCCGGAGTGAACAGATAGGCGTAGGCACGTTGGTGCGAGCGGCCCACTCGGCCGCGTAACTGGTGCAATTGGGCGAGACCGAATTGATCTGCGCGATGGATGAGGATGGTGTTGGCGTGCGGGTTATCGATGCCGGATTCGATGATGGTGGTGCTGAGGAGAATGTCGAAGCGTTGGTGATAAAAATCCAGCATCACCGCCTCCAACTCGCCCTCGGGCATCTGGCCATGGGCGACGCGCAGGCGGGCATCGGGTATCAGGCGGCGCAGGGTGGTGGCCATGCGCTCAATGTCGCGTACCTCGTTGTGCAGGAAATACACTTGACCGCCGCGATACAATTCGCGCTGGCAGGCCTCGATCACGGTCGCATCATCCCAGATCTGGACGAAGGTACGCACTGGCTGACGGCGTTGGGGTGGCGTAGCGATGATGGAGAGATCTCGCAGACCGGCGAGGGACAGGTTCAGGGTGCGTGGGATGGGGGTGGCGGTGAGGGTGAGGATATCCACCTCGGCCCGCAGGGCCTTGATCCGCTCCTTCTGCCGAACTCCGAAGCGATGCTCCTCATCCAGAATCAGCAGCCCCAGGTCGTGAAAAGCGACATCCTTTTGCAGTAGACGATGGGTGCCGATGAGGATATCCACCCCCCCGGCGGCCACGGCGGCGAGCACCTGCTTGTGCGTCTTGGCGCTCTGGAAACGGGAGAGCACTTCCACGCGCAGCGGCAGTCCGGCGCAGCGATTCCGGAAGTTTTCGTAATGCTGCTGGGCGAGGAGCGTGGTCGGCACTAAAACCGCCACTTGTGCCCCACTGTGTGCCGCCAGAAAAGCCGCCCGCAGCGCTACTTCGGTTTTGCCGAAACCCACGTCGCCGCAGACCAGGCGATCCATCGGATGGGGGTTGGTCATATCGGCGATGACGGCATCAATGGCCGCCTGTTGGTCGGGGGTTTCTTCAAAGGGAAAGCGAGAGACGAATTCCCAGTAGGCGTCGTCGGGTGCGGGGAAGGCCCGGCCGCTGCGCGCGGCGCGCCGGGCATAGATGTCCAGCAGTTCACTGGCGGCATCGATGGCTTTCTGCCGCGCCTTGGCTTTGGATTTGTCCCAGTGATTGCTGCCGAGGCGCGAGAGCACCGGTTCCGTCGCACCGTTACCCACGTAGCGGGCAATACGATCCAGGTGATCCGCCGGGACATAGACGAGGTCGTTGTTGGCATACTCCAGGACCACATATTCGTTGATGTCGCCCTGCGCGGCAAAAGGCGTGGCCATGCCCTGAAAACGGCCGATGCCATACTCCTCGTGGGTCACGGCGTCACCAAGCTGTAGATCACCGAGGTCGCGGATCAAACCTTCCATATTGCGCTGTCGGGCGTTGGCGCTGCGCCGTTGGGCAAAGATGCGATCACCAAAAATTTGCGCTTCGGAGATCAGCGCCAGTCGGACCAGACCACCTTCCCTGATGAGCAGGCCGCGTTCTAGGGGCGCTACGGTGATGGCGATCCGTTCCGTGCCGGCAAGAAATTCCGGCCAGTCCTGAACCCGGCTGGGAAGTAGACCGCTCTTGCCCAATCGTTCGGACAGCGCTTCCTGGCGGCCCGGTGATTCGGCGGCGAGGATGACCCGGCCTGTTGTCGGCAAGTGGCGCAGAAAAGTGTCGAGCGCGGCCAGTGGCGCTTCCGGACGGCTATGGAGATCGGGAAGCGGGGCGGTCGGCAGGCGCTCCGCGTCGCCTTCCCGTTGTCCATGCACCAGCGCCCGGCCACGCAAAGCGTCTTCCCATTCAGCGGGGGTCAGGAGTAATTCATCCGGGAACAGTATGGGGTGCGTGGTATCGTGGGCGCGTTCCTCGTGGCGTTCCTGCCAGTCCTGGCGAATATGCCGGGCAGAGGCTTCCAGGCCAGGGGGCAGAAGAACGACCCCGTCCTTGGGAAAGTGCATGAGCAGATGACTGCTCTCGGGGAAGAAGAGGGGAAGATAATGCTCGGCCCCTTGGGGTACTTGTCCGCGACTGGCCGCCCGGTAAATTTCGGCACGTTGCGGGTCACCGCTGAAGCGGGCGCGGAACTGGTGGCGAAATTCCTGCAGCGCGGCGGTGTCCACCGGAATCTCCCGGGCGGGAAGCAAGGATACCCGGTCGGCCTTTTGCAGGGTACGCTGGGTTTCCGGGTCGAAAGCCCGGATACTCTCCACCATGGTATCGAAGATCTCGATGCGGTAGGGCAGAGGGCTGCCGCTGGGAAAGAGGTCGACGATCCCGCCGCGCCAAGCCAGTTCGCCAGCTTCCGAAACCTCGCTGACATTGCGATAGCCGGCATCGATCAGACGTTGGCGGAAACGCTCTGGATGGAGGTGGTCGCCCACGGCGAGGACAAAAGCGTGTCGGTCGAGGAAACTGCGTGGTGGCAGGCGTTGCAAGACGGCGGACAGCGGGGCGAGGCACACGCCACGCCATTCCGGCAGCGCCGCCAGGGTGGTCAGACGGGTGGCCGTGGCATCCGCCGGAGGCGCCAGGCGATCATAGGGAAGGATTTCGCGGTCCGGGAAAATCAGCGGCGCTGGTAAGTCCGGTGCGAAAAAATGCCATTCGCGTTGCCATTCTTCCACGTCGTGCGTGGTCGGCAGCAAAACCAGCAGCGGGCGCCGCCACTGACGCGCCATTTGCGCTGCCAGCCAGCTGTCCGCGGCACCGTAGAATTGACTAAATGCGCGCGCCGCCCCGGCGCGCGGCGGGATGCCGAGAGAAAGACTGCAATCCAATGAGTGTCTGATCTTATATGGAGACTCTGAAGAACCCTAGTGTAAAGGCGCGCTGTGGAAACTGCAAAACGAGAAGGCGCGATTCTTGCGTCGCCCCCACAGACTGGGGATACTGCGGGCTTGCGGCGGGGATGTACGCTAGGAGGCAAAAAATGGAGCGCATCTGGGTGGTGATCCCGGCAGGTGGTCGGGGACAACGATTTGGTGCCATGCAGGCTAAACAGTATGTGCTGTTGCGCGGTCGTCCGATCCTTGCCCATACCTGGACGGTTTTTCTCCAGGAACGGCGCATCGCGGGAATCCAGTTGGTCCTCTCGGGTGAAGACATGGCCACGGATGCCTGGCACGCCTTGCTGGGGCCGCTGCCGGAACCCCTCTTCCCACCGGTGGTCGGTGGTGCCTCACGCGCGGATTCGGTGCGTCTCGGTCTGGAGGCTTTGTTGCGACAGGGGGCGGTGGCGTCTGATTGGGTATTGGTGCATGACGCTGCCCGACCCTGTCTGCGTCACCAGGATCTGCAACTCCTGCTCGACAGTCTCCCGCATTCACCCCAGGGCGCGCTGCTCGCGGTGCCCGTCGCCGATACCCTGAAGCGCGCCGAGGACGGGCATGCTTCAGGAACGGTGGAGCGAGAGGGACTGTGGCGCGCCCTTACCCCACAGGCTTTTCCTCTCGATGCCTTGCTTGCCGCTCTGGAAGCCGCACGTGCCCGGAATCTGGCCATCACCGATGAAGCCTCGGCGATGGAGTGGCAGGGCTGGCGACCTCGCCTGATTCACGGGCACGGCGACAATATCAAGGTGACCCTCCAGGATGATCTTATGCTCGCCGCCGCCATTCTCGCCGCGCGCGAAGGAGAAGGATAAAACGATGCGACTGCGTATTGGTCATGGATTCGACGTGCATGCGTTGGTGGTCGGAAGGCCGTTGATCCTTGGCGGTGTGACCGTCCCGTACGCGCATGGTCTTGCCGGTCATTCCGACGCCGATGTGCTCCTCCACGCGCTTTGCGACGCCTTACTGGGGGCGGCGGCCCTAGGCGATATCGGCCAGCATTTCCCCGACACCGATGTTCGTTTTGCGGGCGCGGACTCTCGCCTCCTGCTCCGGCATTGCTATCAACTCATTCAGGAAAAGGGGTATCGAGTAGACAATGTCGACGCGACCATCGTTTGTCAGCGCCCGAAGCTGGCCCCATACATTCCGCAGATGCGTCGCCACATTGCCGCCGACTTGGCGGTTGATCCGGATGCCATCAATGTCAAAGCCACCACCACCGAAGCCTTGGGCTATATCGGTCGGGGGGAAGGCATTGCCGCGCACGCGGTCGCCCTGATCCGGCATGTCTGAAAGCCCGCCGCGCATTTATCCGGCGGATGGGGAGCCGCTCAGCGCTGAGTTGCGGCGGAGCCTGGAAGATTTCCGGGTCACGGAACGGTTGCCCTTCGCCCCATCGGGGGTGGGCGGTCATCATTGGATCGTTGTGGAAAAGCGCGGCCTCAATACCCAGGAAGTCGCTATCCGGCTCGCGCGCTGCGCGGGTGTGGCTGTCCGTGATATCGGCTTTGCTGGTCTCAAGGACCGTCACGCCATTGCCCGGCAAAGCTTTACCGTGCCAGCGGCGCCGGGCCGTGATCCCGACTGGGCCAGTCTGGAAGGGGATGATCTGCATCTTCGGCAGGTCAGCCGTCATGATCGCAAGCTGCGCCGCGGCGTGCTGCGTGGTAATCATTTCCAACTGGTTCTGCGCGCGACCACGGGGGCGCAAAGTCTGTGGAACACCCGTCTGCGAAGCTTGGCGCAAAGAGGGTTCCCGAACTATTTCGGTGCCCAGCGTTTCGGTCATCGCAATCTGTCGGAAGCCGCACGATTATTGTCGGGACAGCGCGCGCGGATGGACCGGCATCGGCGTGGCTTGCTCTGGTCCGCCGCTCGTTCCGCCCTGTTCAATCTCGTCCTCGCCGAGCGGGTGCGACAAGGCAACTGGACCGAGATACTGCCCGGCGAGGTGGTTCAACTGGCGGGCTCACACAGTCTTTTCCTTGCTGGGTTGGCGGATCAGGAGGCGTTGCGGGCGCGGGCCGCTGACTGGGATCTGCACCCTACCGGTCCGCTACCGGGGCGGGGCGGGGTGACGCCGACCGCGGATGCCGCTGCGCTGGAGACTCTGGCCCTGAGCGCAGCGGTTGCCGCCGGTACCACGGACAATGGCCTGTATTGGGCTCGACGCTTGGCGGAACAAGGACTGGATGCCGCCCGGCGCCCCTTGCGCGCGCGTCCCGATGATTTGACCAGCTATTGGCAGGATGCCCACACCCTCGTTCTCAGCTTTTTCCTCCCTGCCGGCGTCTTCGCGACGAGTTGTGTGGAAGGGCTCTTCGGTCAGGAGATACCCGAAGCGCAGAGGCTTGACCTTTATGTTGACTAGATGCCTTACAATGGACACTATACCTCCACCGTACAACATTACCCTGAAGCACCATAATAAGGAGAGAGTTCCCATGGAAAACCCCGTAACCATTGGCCGCATGGCGCGTGAAGCCGGGCTCGCCGCAGAGACGCTGCGTTACTATGAGCGCATCGGCCTCATCCGTCCGGTGCAGCGGACGGCGGCTAATTATCGCCTCTATGATGGCCACACGGAAGCCCGTCTGCGGTTTATCCGGCGCGCCCAGAATCTCGGCTTTTCGCTGGCCGAAGTGAAGGATCTGTTGGAGATCAGCGGCAGCGCGGCCCATGACATGGCGGAGGTAAAGGCCCTGACCGAGCAAAAAATCGCCGAGATCGATTTGAAGATTTCCGATTTGCGACGGATGCGTACGGCCCTTGCGCAGCAGGCCGAGCGCTGCCCCGGCCACGGTTCTGTCGAAGACTGCCCTATCCTCGCTTCCCTGGCCGAAGTGGAAGGCGGCCTGGCGCTTCGGGACCGCTGGGAACGACGGGGTGATGATCGACTGGTGGCCGCCCCATAGTGCGGGGCGATCCGAGGGCGTCCTCATGGGTCGAGGTGCCAGGGGGCGGATAGAATGGCGCGGTGTCGATCATGATCGACACCGCCAACCCAGCAGGATTTGCAGTGCGCCGCCGCCGCCTTCCCCGGGGCGCGCCTGGGCGAAGGCGAGCACCTCTTGATGGCGCATCAGCCAGCCGCCTATCAGCCTTTTCAAGACAGGAATGCGGCCGGGGGAGCCCAACCCCTTCCCGTGAATGATGCAGACGCAAGTCCAGCGCCGCTGCCTGGCCTCGCGCAGGAATACCCTCAATGCGGCGCGGGCTTCTTCAACGGTACAGCCGTGCAGATCCAGTCGTTCTTGAATGCGGAATCGTCCCCGGCGCAAGTCCCGCAGCAGTGCGGGAGATAAACCAGGACGCAAATATAGCCACTCATCTCCCGATTCCAGCGCCGCATCACTGTTCAGAGGGTGTCCCAGCGTCTCAAGGACCGCCATCTCGTCCCGGTAGCGCTGCAGTGGCAAAGGCGGTGGCGGTGCCGGGCGGGGGGGTGGGGGCGGCGCTGGTAACGGGCGAACGTCGGCAACCGCCCGTAGAAAACGCGCCGCATCCTCGATGTCGATGGTCGGATCCTGTCGATCCGGCTGATGTGGCCGCCGCCCCACGTTTCAGTCCTTTTGTTGCTCCAGCCAGCGCTCCGCATCCAGTGCCGCCATGCATCCGCTGCCCGCACTGGTTACCGCCTGACGATAGACATAGTCCTGCACATCGCCCGCCGCAAAAACGCCCGCAACGCTGGTTGCCGTCGCCATGCCGTCACGTCCGCCACGAGTGATCAGATAACCACCTTCGTCCATCTCCAATTGTCCCCTGAAAATTCCGGTGTTGGGTTGATGACCGATGGCCACGAAGACTCCCGTCAGGGCTAATTCCCGGGCGTTGCCATTTTGCATCTGTTTGATCCGTAGACCGGTGACGCCGGAATGGTCCCCCAGAATCTCATCCACTGCGTGATCCCATAGGATAGTGACATTTTCTTTGGCCATCAGTTTGAGATCGGA
>JAKCBU010000329.1 GCA_021839095.1 Pseudomonadota bacterium
GTACATGGGCCTCCTTCGCCTGCAGACCCAGCAACTGTTTGATCGCTGCGGAAGTCCTCCCCTTCGCCAGTTCTTCCAGATATTTACCGAAGAGCACTGCGGCAATCACTACTGCCGCGGAGTCGAAATAGACATGCCGTGCGCTGGCGGGAAACCAGTCCGGCGCCACAAGGACCAGCATGCTATATAGCCAGGCCGCGCCGGTCCCCGTCGCCACCAGGGAATTCATGTCCGGCGACAGGTGGCAGTAGGCGAGGAAACCAGGCCGGAAAAATCTCCGGCCAGGACCAGCCAGCACGATCGTCGCCAATACCGCCTGCACCCAGGCCCAGAACTGCGGGAAAGGCTCCAGGCCGCTCAGCAGCCGATCCACTGCCGGAACCAGAGCCGTGCCCATGGAGAGCAGTAGAATGGGGACCGCCAGCACCACCGCGAGGATCACGTCCCTGCGCATGGTGCGGATGGCCTGCGCTTTGCGGTCAGCGACGGCCACATCCCCCTGCACCGGGCGCGCCCCATATCCGGCCGCGGTCACTGCGGCGATCAGGGTGTTTTGGTCCACGGTGTCCGGCAGATAACGCAGCGCCGCCCGCTCCGTGGCGAGATTGACCGTCGCCTCCAGCACCCCTGGCAGACGGCGCAGACTGCGCTCCACCCGTCCCACGCAGGACGCGCAGGTCATCCCCTCGATCACCAACTCCGTCTCTGCGATCACCGGCGTGTAACCGCTTTCTGCGATAGCGGTGATCAGGGCGTCAGGGCTGATTTGCGCCGGATCGTACTGTACTGCGGCCTGTTCCGTGCTCAGATTCACCACCGCCGCCCGTACCCCCGGCAAGCGGCTCAGGGAGCGCTCCACCCGGCTGCTGCAGGAGGCACAGGTCATGCCCTCTATCCCTATCTCTACATCCACCATGAGTGCGCCCCCTGCCTTCCGTCACCCGGCGAAGCCGGGCGGATACCTGATGAAGATCGTATCCCTCAAGTCACTTGTAATGTCAATCCTGCATACCCGGATACCATCCCATACCCGCCCTGCGCAAAACAGTTGATTTTAACCGAAGGATGCTTATCATTTGCGCTCTTGCGCGCATTTCCCGGCGCCCGATGAGATTACCCCTGGAGTGAATGATCGTGGATATCCGTCTTTCCCGCCGCGTGAATGCGGTGCGCCCATCCCCCACCCTTGCGGTCACCGCCCGTGCCCAGCAACTGCGCCGCGAAGGGAAGGATATCGTCAGCCTCGGTGCCGGCGAGCCGGATTTCGACACCCCGGAGTATATTAAGGAAGCGGCCATTGCCGCCATCCGGCAGGGCTTCACCAAATATACCGCCGTCGGCGGCACACCGGAACTGAAGGCCGCCATCATCGGCAAATTGGCGCACGACAACCATCTGTCATACCGCCCCGATGAAATTCTCGTTTCCGTCGGCGGCAAGCAAAGCTTCTTCAATCTTTGTCAGGCCCTTCTGGATGCGGGCGACGAAGTCATCATTCCCGCGCCCTACTGGGTATCCTATCCGGACATCGTGCTCCTGGCCGAAGCGCGGCCCGTTATCATCGATACCGGCGCCAGCCAGCGTTTCAAGATCAGTCCGGAGCAACTGGAGGAAGCGATTACGCCCAACACCCGCCTGCTGGTCATCAACAGCCCCTCCAACCCCTCCGGCATGACCTACAGCCGCCCGGAATTGGAAGCCCTGGGTGAGGTCCTCCGCCGTTATCCCCATATCCTCATCACTAGCGATGACATGTACGAGAAAATCCGCTTCCACGATGAAGAGTTCGTCAACATTGCCAACGCCTGCCCGGATCTGACTCCACGTTGCATCGTCATGAATGGCGTGTCCAAGGCCTATGCCATGACCGGGTGGCGCATCGGCTACTGCGCCGGCCCCAAGACGCTGATCACCGCAATGAATACCGTACAGTCCCAGAGCACCTCCAACCCCACCTCCATCGCCCAGGTGGCTGCCCAGGCAGCACTGGAAGGTGGCGACAGCGCCATCCAAGAAATGGTGCTGGCTTTCAAGCGGCGCCACACGTATGTCTACAACCGCCTAAAAATGCTGCCCGGCGTTGCCGCCATGCCCTCCGATGGTACCTTTTACAGCTTTCCGGGATTTCGCGAAGTCATGGCGGCGAAAGGCCTGCGGGATGATCTTGCCCTGGCCGAGGCTTTGCTGGGGGCCGGAGTGGCCGTCGTACCGGGCTCGGCCTTTGGCACTCCTGGCCACATCCGCCTGTCCTTCGCGACCAGCGACAAGAACCTGGAGATGGCCCTGGACCGCATCAGCGCTTTCGTCAACGACTGACCACTCCCGGCGACCCGGATCGCGTTAGCGCAGCATCAGCCCCGCTCAGGAGGCGGGGCTGATGCCGACCGCCGCCGCAATCCGGCGGGCGCGCTCCCGGGCTTCCTCCACATTGTCGGCGCATGCAATACCTACCCCGAGGCGCCTGAGTTTGCTGGCCGTCGGCTTTCCGAAAAGCCGCAGATCGCTTTCCGGCACCGCCAGCGCGACCTCCAGCCCCGAA
>JAKCBU010000330.1 GCA_021839095.1 Pseudomonadota bacterium
TCGTATTCCAGTTCGACAGCCGTGACCCGCACCCGATGCAGTTTGCCCTTCAGGAGGGTTAACAGAATCATCGCCGACCCTCTTCCCGGGGCGGGCGGCTGGTCAGCCGGTTTGCCCTCCGGGCGACGGACGCCAGGGCGACCGGCATCCCTGCCTTAATCACCACTTTTCCCAGAAGATTTAACATGACGCCATGCTCCCAATACAACGCGATCTGCGCAGTTTACTACCAGCATGGCCTGTGGGGGAATCTTCGCAGACCTCAGGGTTCTATACTTGGAAAAACGTAAAAGATATCGGGATAACGGAATATGGCGGAAAACACCTGTAGCGGACTGGGTAGCGATGAAGCGCGGCAACGGCTTGCCCAATATGGCCCCAATGCGGTCACCGAAGAAAAACCCAAAAACTGGCTACTCTTTCTCCACAAGTTCTGGGCACCGGTACCTTGGATGCTGGAAGGCACCCTGATTCTGGAAGCCATATTGGGTAGGTGGCCAGAAGCGATCATCATCACTTTGCTCCTCATTTTTAACGGGGTGCTCGGTTTCAGCCAGGAGCGCAAGGCGCAGAGCGCGCTGGAACTGCTGAAAGAGCGACTGCGGATTCAGGCCCGCGTCTGTCGCGATGGACAATGGCAAAGTATCCCGGCCGCTGACCTTGTGCCGGGCGATCTGGTTCATGTGCGAGTCGGGGATATGGTTCCCGCCGACCTGCGTCTCAGCGACGGCGGCATATTGGTGGACCAATCCGCCCTGACGGGGGAATCCATGCCCGTGGAGCGGGCGGCGGGCGACACCCTCTATTCCGCCTCGGTCATCCGTCGCGGCGAAGCTTCCGGGGAAGTTACGGCCACGGGAGCCAAAAGTTATTTTGGCAAAACCGCTGAGCTGGTGCGCGGCGCCGGTGCCAAAAGTCACCTGGAAGAACTGGTTCTCTCCATCGTCCGTTATCTGGTAATGATGGACGTCATTCTCGTCGCCGCGATCCTGATTTACGCAGCCGCCAGCCACGTCCCTCTTGCGGAAATATTGCCTTTTGCGCTCATCCTGCTGGTTGCTTCGGTACCGGTGGCGCTGCCCGCCACTTTCACCCTGGCTACTGCCATCTCCTCTCTGCATCTGGTGCATCGGGGTGTGCTGGTCACCCGCTTGGCCGCCGTGGAAGAAGCCGCTGCCATGAGTGATCTCTGTAGTGACAAAACCGGCACTCTCACCCAGAACCGTCTCAGCCTCAGTCAGGCAAAGGGTTGGCCCGGCGTGGAAGAGCCGGAGCTTCTGAAGATGGCGGCCATCGCCAGTGACAGCGCTACTCAGGATCCCATTGATCTTGCCATTCTCCAGGCGTCGGTAGCGCCGACCGCACACCTCCCTGATCGTCAGCAGTTCGTGCCCTTTGATCCCGCTACCAAGCGTTCGGAGGGGGTTTTCATGCAGAACGGAGCATCCTGGCGCGCACTCAAAGGCTCACCTCAGATCATCGCCAAACTCTGCGGCAACACGGACTGGGAACCGGCGACAACGGATCTCGCCGCCGGTGGCGCAAGGGTGCTCGCCGTGGCAGCGGGCCCGGATGGCCAACCACGATTTTTCGGTCTGCTTGCGCTCGCTGATCCGATCCGCCCAGATGCGGCCCAAGTCGTTCAACAATTGAAGGAACTGGGCGTGCAGGTGCGCATGGTCACCGGTGACGGTCCGCAGACCGCAAAAAATGTTGCCACAGCGCTGGGTATCATAGGCAGCGTTTGTGACGGCAACGCCCTGGCGGAGGACTGTGGCGTGTATGCCGGGGTTTTCCCCGCTGATAAGTTTCATCTGGTGCAAGGTTTGCAGAAAAAAGGCCGGATTGTCGGAATGACGGGCGATGGAGTCAACGACGCCCCCGCTCTCAAACAGGCAGAGATGGGCGTGGCCGTGGAAAGCGCCACCGATGTTGCCAAGGCGGCGGCCAGCCTCGTGCTCACCACGCCCGGTCTGCAGGGGGTGCTTGATGCGGTGGTCACCGGTCGGCGCGTCTATCAGCGCATGCTCACCTATACCCTCAATAAAATTGTCAAGGTCTTTCAGGTCGCCCTGTTCCTGAGCCTGGGCTTCCTGCTGTTCCGCAGCTTTGTGGTTACCCCGCTGCTGGTTCTTCTGCTGCTCTTCGCCAACGATTTCGTGACCATGTCCCTGGCGGAGGACAACGTGCGTCCCTCGCCAAAACCGGATCGCTGGGACATACATACCCTGGTATTTTCCTCGCTGGTCGTTGCCTTCGCCTGGCTGATTTATATCTTCGCCGTGTATGGTGTGGGCCGGTCGCTGGGGCTGCCGCTGGCATCGGTGCAGACCCTGGATTTCCTTGGACTGGTATTTTCCGGCCTGGCCAATGTTTTTTTGGTGCGGGAGCGCGGCCATCTCTGGGCGTCAGTCCCCGGTCGCTTCCTGCTCTGGGCCAGCCTCGCGGATATTCTGGTGGTGGGCGGTCTGGCTGCGATGGGTTGGTTGATGGCGCCCTTACCGATACCGATTATCGTCGGCCTGCTCCTGGCGACAG
>JAKCBU010000016.1 GCA_021839095.1 Pseudomonadota bacterium
TCCTCCACCGCCCGACGGCCGGCATGGACCGCATAGGGCTTTGCCGCGCTGTCGCCCGCCGTTGATCCGGGGATGATTCGCCAATGATAGAGCACTGCGGGGATGTGCCGGATCGCGCTCGCCGGCAAACCCTCGGTAAAACGCAGCACCAGATCCCAGTCCTGACTACCCTCCAGCCCCAGCCGGAAACCCCCGATGTCCAGCAATCGCTGGCGCCGATAGACCCCGAGATGGCTGATATAATTCTGCCCGAGCAAAAGCTCGGGGTTCCAGTCGGGTTTGTGGTAGGGGTGGAACCGCCGCCCATTTTGGTCAATTTTGTCTTCATCGCTGTACAGCAACTCAACATCCCGATTGGCACATATCTCCACCGCAATCCAATATAATGCCTGCTCTGCCAACTCATCATCCTGATCAAGCAGTGCCACATAATCGCCAGATGCAATATTCAAGGCAGAGTTGGAGGCTGCAGATATATGGCCATTATCATCGCGGAACACCGCTTTTATTCGCGAATCCCGCTCTGCATACTCCCTTATGATTTGTTCCACATGGGGCTGCGTGGACGCATCATCGGCAATGCACAACTCCCAATCATCGTAAATTTGATTGCGAACGGACTCTATGGCTATACGTAAAAACTTCTCTGGAGCATTATAGACCGGCATCACGATGGAAATCTTCGGCCTGTTAGTCAGTTTTGCGATATGATCAACAATGGTCTGACGCGATTTTCTTAATAGGTCCGCCTCCTGTTTTACCATCTGCGCATACTCGGCGATATGCTCTCTTTGTAAAATTCTTTTCGCAGGACCGCGGAGCATGTTTTTCAGCTTCTGCGGCAGCGGAACCCGATGATAGGCTCGTTGCGCCCACATGTATCTGGTTTTGCGCTTTTCACGATCAAAGCCAAGGCACACGCTGAATACATTCCCCGTGATCCGAACGCGTTTGATGGCCAGACGAAATGGTCTGGTGATTTTCCACGACCTTGACTGATAAACCTCCTGCAATTCCCGCAAGAGCAGGCGGTTCTGCTCCTGAAGTTCAATGAGCAGCGCATGTAGATCTTCTGGCGGCGAAGGTTCCTGCGACATTACTGGCTTCCTGCATGGATAAGGATCATGCGCTCCCTTCCTCAATTAATGTATTGTCATAGACCAAGGCGCACACAGAAACAATGTTTCGCATAGACTGACGGTCATCACGATCGGAGATCATGGCGTGACGTTTCATTCATATAATAAGCATGATGGGAACTACCCTTCCTCATTTATAGATGGCTCGGTTGCGTCGGATGAATTCTTCTTCACGTTACCTGTCTCCACCAGGAGCCCATATTCCAGCCGCACAAATTTATCACAGAAACGCTGAACCTGCTGGGTACTGTGGGAAACGAGGATGAGGGTCATGCCCTGAGTGCGGAGTTCAGCGATCTTCGCGTGGCATTTATCCTGGAACGCCTGATCCCCTACGGCGAGGATCTCGTCGGCCAGGAGGATGTCTGGGTCCAGATGGACGGCCACGGAGAACCCCAGGCGCATCTGCATGCCGGAGGAGTAGTTCTTGAGCGGGGTATCGATGAAGTGGGCCAGTTCCGAGAACTCGACGATGCCCTTGAGGCGCTTCTTGACGTCACAATTGCGGAAGCCGTAGAGGCTGGCGTTGAGGAAGATGTTTTCCATCCCTGTCAGCTCGGGATTGAAGCCGACGCCCAGTTGAATCAAGGGCGCTATGCGGCCGTGAGTCACTACCCGACCCGCAGTAGGCTGGAGGATTCCGGCAATGATCTGTAGCAGGGTGCTCTTGCCGGAGCCATTGTGCCCCAATAGACCCAGCGCCTCTCCCTGCTCCACGGTGAAGCTCACATCATGGAGCGCCTGGAAGTGTTCCCTGCGTTCACGCTTGTCCTTATGAAACAGCGCCAGGAATCGCGTTTTGAGCCCCATTGCGCGATTATGGCGGAGGATGAACTCCTTGGAAACGTGTTCGACGATGACCGCATGCTGGGCCATGTTTTAGAGTTCCTCCACTAGCATGCGGGCTTTGCGGCGGAAGATCGTCATGCCGACGGCAAGCGAAACCATCGTCCATACGCCTGCGGCGAGTACATTGCTCCATTGGGGCAGAACCCCTTGGTACAGCAGGGCGTGAAAGAGATCAAAAAATTGGGTCAGCGGATTCAGATCGATGACCGCCTTAAAAAGAGCGGAATGTATGGTGGTAGGATCGTAGACGACGGGCGTCAACCAAAATAGAAACATCATGGCAATTTCGACCATGTGCTTGAGATCCCGAAACTCTACCTGAAGCACGGACATAGCCAGAACCAGACCCCAAATAAAGGCAATGTAGAGAAGCAGCGCGAAGGGGTATAAGAGCAGCCCCCAGTGGTAGACCCCGCCCAAGAAAGGATACAACGCCACCAATACGAAAATAGCTACTGCCCATAACACCAGATTGAATAGCAGGCTGGCCGTAGGAATCAGGATGCGCGGAAAGTAGATTTTTTGCAGGAGCCCCGCAGAGCCGGTCAGACTCTCGCAACTCTGGGTAACGGTCATGGCAAAGAGATTGTAGTGAAGGACACCAACAACCAGATATAGCACATAGTTGTGTAGCGCAGTACGAAATACATGAGTAAAAACAATATCATACAGAGCTATGAGGGCGAGTGGGTTCCCCAGTGACCAGAGAAAGCCCAACGCGGCGCCCTGGTAACGGACCTTGAGATTCATGGTGACCAGGTTGCGTACCAAATCACGGTATTGCCAGTAACGGGCAATGCCGACGGCGGAGGCGCTGGACGGGGTGATAGTGCTGGTCTGCATGGGCGGGATTGTGCGTCCTGAGGCAGGGCCGGTCAATAGTGGGGCGTTGCCGCGGTGGTGAGGTGGCTTGCGCATCTAAGGTGGTAGTTATCGGTGCGGGATGGTTATGCTTATAATGCAGGATATGGGGCATCGTATAGAGAGTAACATTCGGCACATCGCCATAGTGCATGATTGGCTGGTGGTGTACGCCGGTGCGGAGCGGGTGCTGGAGCAGATGCTCGCCTGTTATCCCGACGCGGATCTCTTCAGCCTGGTGGATTTCCTGCCCGCCGGTCAGCGCGCATTCATCCGCAACAAAGCGGTGACCACGTCTTTCATCCAGCGTCTGCCCAAAGCGCGAAAGAACTACCGGGCTTATCTGCCCCTCATGCCCCTCGCCGTGGAGCAGTTCGATCTCTCGGCGTATGACCTCGTGATCAGCAGCAGCCATGCGGTGGCCAAGGGGGTGCTGACCGGGCCGGACCAACTGCATCTGTGCCTGTGCTACTCCCCCATACGCTATGCCTGGGACCTGCAGCATCAGTATCTGCGGGAGGCGGGACTGGAGCGGGGCATCAAGGGATGGATGGCGAAACTGATGCTCCATTATGTTCGTCTATGGGATGTCCGCACCGCCAACGGCGTGGACGCCTTCATCGCCATTTCCTGCCATATCGCCCGGCGCATCCGCAAGGTGTATGGGCGGGATTCCACCGTCATCTATCCGCCGGTGGATGTGGCGGATTTCCCCTTGCGCCCGGACAAGGAGGATTTTTACGTCACCGCCTCACGCATGGTGCCCTACAAAAAGATGGACCTGATCGTCGAGGCTTTCAGCGCCATGCCTGACAAGCGCTTGGTAGTGATCGGGGACGGGCCGGATTTCGCCAAGGTCCGGGCCAAGGCGGGACCGAACGTGCAATTGCTGGGTTTTGCAGGTCCTGATGTGCTACGTGATTACCTGCAACGGGCGCGCGCCTTCGTCTTCGCTGCGGAGGAGGACTTCGGCATCGCCCCCCTGGAGGCCCAGGCCTGCGGCACGCCCGTCATCGCCTTTGGCAAGGGCGGAGCGCTGGAGACCATCATTCCCCTGCCCGAGGCGGAGTGCGCAGCGTCATCCCCCGCGCCCACCGGCGTATTCTTTTACGAACAATCCGTTGCCGCCATCATCGCCGCCGTGGAGCGCTTCGAGGGAGCGGGTGCGGCCATCACCCCGGAAGCCTGCCGCGAAAACGCCCTGCGCTTCGCCCCGGAGCGCTTCCGTGGGGAGTTCACGGCCTTCGTGGAGGGGGAGTGGGCGGCGTTTCGGGGTGGTAAACAGGGCTGATGTTCGACTTGATGGATTGCGTAAGGTTCGCTGGCGCCGTTGCGGTTGTGTCTGTTGCGGTTGTGTCTTGACCGGCCACTGCCTGCACCCGATAATACGCAGCCCTGTCGGGTATCTTGCAGGGTCTTTGGGGGATGTAGCTCAGTCGGTAGAGCAGCGGCCTTTTAAGCCGTGGGTCGCGGGTTCGAATCCCGCCGTCCCCACCAAATAAAACAGATAGTTACAAGAGCATCCAGACGGACCACGGCGCACAATATCAATCTGGTCCCCATAAAGAACAGGAAGGTTCATGGATTTCGCGCACGCTCAGATTCTCCTGAGCGACGGCTTGCAGTGGTCGTGGCGGCTAATGAATTTGACCGTTACGCCAAAATCCATTCGCAGTATATCTCCAAAATCTGAGGGTTAGGGTCAATCGCAAACGGGTGCAGCGATGGATGCGCACCTTGGGTTTGGCGGGCATGGCCCCAGGGCCGCACACCAGCCGACCCCATCCGGAGCATAAGGTTTATCCCTATCAGTATGGACGGTCGTGGCCGCGCCTTGGATAACGACCTTTCGAGCCCGCAGCTCACCGGCGGAAGGATCGTTCTGGATGGCTGCCCTGCGCGCCATCCTCCTCGCCAAACCTCCTGTAGCTCGTGACCATCATATTTTACCCGATCAGACCACATCGGCGGAGTTATTCGAGGTGCCCTGCCAGAAGACGTAGCCGTTTTCCCCCAGGCTGTGCATAGAACTCTCAAGCAAATGTAATATAACGGAATTTTTGAGCTTACCGAACAATATGGGCATTGCCATCTGTTGTGTTTTGCCGACACCCCTGGGGGGGCAGGACGGCATGGATTCTTTCCACATATGGGAGGATCTGCATATGCAACCAATGGGAATTTCATGGTTTTTCCATGATTCATCGGCTTGGCATGATTCATGCTTAAAATCGCCTGGCCTGATGGTGCGGGCGACTAAGCGCCTAGAGTAGATCCCGACCGCCCGGCAGAGCCTGACGCCATGGTGCGAGAAGGGTCTTGCAGGCGACCGCCGCGATAGGCGCAGAGGAGATATCGATTCCCATGGAAACCCGTATGACCTATTGGCGCTCGCTTTTGCGGTGCATACCCAACATGCGGTTGGTTCCAAGCCACACCAACGAGTTGCGCACGGCGCTGCGGGATGCGTTGGACGAAATAGAGGACTTGCGCGGCCAAGTGGAGCGCGAGAGGCAACGCTATGCCCGACTGGAGGCCAACAGCCGGCCGCTATCCCCATTGAGATGGAGTGGCAGGTGTTGATGTGGCTTTGTTCCGCAGATGAATCATAGAAACCGATATGGAGAATTTCCGATGAGTTCCTGGGCGTCCCGTCATAAGCTTTTGATCGGACTTGTGTTCGTACCAAACCTGCTCAATGCGGCCTACTGGGTTGCCCATCCGGATCAATACACCGTCACCACCAACCTGCTGGTGTACCGGAGAAGCTCCGGCACCAGCTTTTCCGGCGTCCTGCAAGGAAACGCCGGCGGGGCCGACAGCGGCGCGGGGCGGGTGCTGGCCTCCCTCCTGAAAGCGGGCAGTACCTGGCGGGCGGTGGATAGCAAACTGGATCTGGCGCGGATCTACCGGTGGGGGCCGCTGTACGGGTATTGCAGCGCCACCGATTTCTGGTCGTGCGGTGCGAGGGGCTTGCTATCTACCTATCGGGACCGGCTGAGTCCCCGCGTGAATCCCAAGAGCGGGGTGCTGTCCGTGCATTCCACCGCCTACACCGCCGCGAACAGCCTGGCCGTCCTGCAACAGGCGACTGCCGTTGCCGAACGGCGCCTTCTGCGCATGCACCAGCAAGAGTCCCTCGCGCAGTTGGCGCAGGCCCGGCGCCTGGTCCAAACCTTGACCGGCAGCCTCGACACGGCGCAGGAAGCCAGCAATGCCTATCTACAAGCGCAAAAGAGCCTGTTTCCCAGTGCTGAGGACGCCGCCGCGCTTCGCCTGATGAACACTCTGGAGACCGAATCAGCGCGGATCGACGCGCAACGCCAGGCTCTCACCAGCGGCGCCCCCCACAGCCCGATGATCGGAAATCTGGACGCCGAAGCCGCGGCGGTCCGCCAGCGTATAGACCGGCTGCAGCGGCAAAAACCTCAGTTATCTGCGGTGCTTGGCCACTACACCCTTTTGCAGATGCGGGTCGACTCCTTGCGGGAACAACTGAAGCTGGCCAATGCGGCCTATGTGCAGGCCCAGATCGCGTCCGTTCGTCCCTGGTACACTCTTCATGTGCTGAGTCCCGCGCAAAAGCCGCTTGGCCCTTCCGGGCCCGACCGCAAGGCCTGGATATTCTGGGTCCTGGTCGGCACCCTGCTGCTTTGGAGCATCTTGCGATGAAGACGAAACTCCTCTACTTCCCCCTTCTCGCCGCCGTGCTCGGCGGATGCACGCAGTTCCCCTCCGGCGGCCCGGGAAGTGCCACTTTGCTGCACCCTTCGGCGGGCGAGCGCATCCAGACCGTAACCCCGGAAAAGGCCGCCGCCGAGGCCAAAAACCTGCGTAATCAGCAGCGGCAAGCCGTAGCCCACGCGGTCGCCACCCTGCGGGAATACGCCAAAAGGCACCCATACTCCGGGACGCTGCTGGCAGGCGATGTGCTTCAAATTCGGCTCTGGTCCTATTCAGGCCTCAACCTCAGCTCCGCCAATGGAAGCGGATTGATCACCACCAACCTGAGTCCGGTCACAGTGGACCCACAGGGTCGGATAGATCTCCCATACCTGCCGTCTCTCCGGGTTGCGGGAGACACTCCCGCAATGGCCGCACAAGCCATAGTAAGGGCCTATGTCAAGCGACAGATCATGGAGGCACCCCAGGCCCAGGTGCGCGTCTCCCACCAAGCCCAGGGAGTCTGGGTTTACGGCGCCGGAAACCGCCATTTCCTGCCGTGGACGCCGCGCGGCTGGACGCTGGCACAGGCACTGTCTGGAGTCAGCGGTGGAAACAGCTCCGGATCCGGATGGGCCTCGAGCGCCATGCATCACAGTACCACTGTCCATGTCATGGCCCATGGACGGATGCTGGCCAGCCTTCCCATCGCCCAGGCACTCCGCAAGCACATTCCCCTGGTCCCAGGAGAGCGACTGGTGGAGATTAGCGGAGCACCGGTGCGAGTCAGCATTTTGGGATCGGGAATGCGTAAGCCGGACATATACGGTTTTGACGGAAACATACCGGTCAGCGAGGTCCTGGCCAAGGCCGGCGGACTGAACGGTAATACGGCCAACTATCGTTATGTGCTCCTTTACCATCCCGAGGCCAACGGCCGAACGGAGTTGGCCGTGTTCCATTGGGATAGCGGCGCCGGATTCCTGGCGTCACAGCGGTATCTGGTCAGGAACAACAGCGTGCTGTACGTCTCCAGCCAACCGATCATCAAGCTGAACAGGGCGTTGAACTTGCTGCTGAATGTCGCCCTTCCAGCTCAGGTGTTCAAGGAGGTGTTCACCCAGCCGACGGGTGCCATTGGCATTCCTGTTCAGACATCGAATTAACCATGTACCGCGAACATAACAGGCACCCGCTACCAGCCGCCATTTGGGATCGCTCATGGAAGGGTGCCTTCAGGCGGCGTTTCATGCGCCCGGTAGGGCAGCCCAAGCCGGGAACAGTGCCGAAGGCGCCTTGGGAGCGTTTGCTCCGCCATCGCCGGCGCAGCACTCTGGCCCTGACCGTGGCGACCGTGGCGGCCATGCTCCTGCTGGTGGACAACATCCTGCGAGACCAAGCGCTGGCGCCAGTTTGGCAGATGGCATATCTCTCCGGGTACGGGGTCATGTCCTTCTTCATGATCCAGAGTTTCTACAAGATACTGATCGGCACTTGGCACGTTTCCCGGGGCATCGCCGGCAACCCCTACCACCCTTTGCGGGAACGGCGAGATCCGCCGGGAGGGGAGACGATGGCCCTACTGTTTCCTGTGTACCAGGAGGACGTGGCTCGGGTCCTGGCCGGACTCGTGGCCACCTGGGACGCCATACGCGCCTATCGTCCGGATCTTGCGCCTCGCGCCCATGTGTTCCTTCTATCGGACAGCCGGCGCCCGGCCATGGTCGCCCATGAGGCAATGGCGGTGCAGCGGCTCAAGCGGGAACGTCCGGACCTGCCGCTTTTCTACCGGCACCGGTCTATCAACGCCAACCAGAAGATGGGTAACCTGTCGGATTTCTTCCGACGCTACGGACGGCATTATGCCTATACGCTCGTCATGGACGCCGACTCGGTCATGGACGGGGAGGCCTGCATCGAGATGTGGCGAGCCATGGTCGCCCATCCCCGCATCGGGATTCTGCAGACCAATCCCCGTCCGGTATTCAGGGAGAGCTTCTTTGGACGCATGTTGCAATTCGCCGCTCATCTTTATGGCTCGGTATTTTCTTATTCACTGATGGTGATGCAAATGGGCCATGCGGGTTATATCGGCCACAACGCCTTGATCCGGACACATGCATTCACGGACCACTGCGTCCTGCCGAAGCTCCCCGGGCCCAAGCCCTGGGGCGGCAAACCATTAAGCCATGACTTCGTCGAGGCGGCCATGATGTGCCGGGCGGGTTACGAGGTGTGGTTCGTCCCCGAGTTGACGGGGTCGTACGAGGAGGTGCCCGCAAACATAATCGCCTTTCTCATCAGGGAACGGCGCTGGATGCAGGGAAACCTCCAGCATCTGCGACTGCTGTTCATCAATGGCATACGAGGGATGCACAGGGAAATCTTCATCAACGGCGCCATGGGATATGTCACTGCCCCCATATGGTTCGTTTTTCTGCTGGTATCCGCATACACCATGGTGCATTTTTTGAGCGCCGCCAACCTGTCCATTGGGTCCGTTCAGATGCTGATGGTTCCCATGGGCCTACTGCTGGCGGCAAGCATGGTGTTCCTATTCCTCCCCCGCATCCTGGCCCTTCTTACGCACATGAGATCGCACAAAGCCCCTATGTATGGCGGGCGCATCAAGCTGATATGGTCGGTGCTCGTCGATACGGTACTTTCGTTTTTTTATGCGCCGCTCATGATGGTAATGATCAGCTATTTTCTCTGGGCGTGGGTCAAACGCCGGGCCGTTTCATGGGGGCAGCAGCAACGGGATGACCGTGCCGTTGCATGGAAGGATGCATGGAAGTCCTTTCGCGGTGTAATGGTCCTGGGGATCGCAGGATGGGCGACCTTGCTGGCCCTGGTGCATGGGGCCATCCAGTCCCCGCACGCCATGCTGCTGGAGTCCATAACATACGGTTGGATACAGCCCGGTAGCATGCTGATGTGGTATGCACCGATCCTGGCCGGCTGGGCTCTTAGCGTTTTCTTGGTGCAATGGACCAGCCGAACCTTTCCTACGATCAATCGCATTCGCTGGTTCGCCATCCCTGAGGAGTTGAATCCCCCCAAGGTGCTGCAGGAGGTTCGTACCCTGGAGCAGCGGTTCCGCTCATGGTGGGAGATCCCGGATACGGACGACCCAAGGGAGTATCTGCCGGTGTTCGTGCGCATCTGCAAGGCGCAGCAAGGGGATCTGGTGGAACTGCCGTATCGCCACACCAAGACCGAACTGTACCGCCGTCTGCAAGACAAGGCCATGGCACAGGGCGGGCTTTCCCAGCGGGAATGGATCCTGCTGCTGGGAAGCCAGCAGTTTCAGCATTACCTGTGTTCGGATGCCGGGTCGGAATTCCTGGCGGCGTTGCATTGACCGCGCCGTACACTCCTGCTTCCGCCATCACTTGCTGCAATTTACAGGAGGAAATGTGGATCGTATTCGCAAAGCGGTATTCCCCGTAGCCGGGCTAGGGACCCGGTTTTTGCCCGCCACCAAGGCCAGCCCCAAGGAAATGCTGCCGGTGGTCGACAAGCCGCTGATCCAATATGCCGTCGATGAGGCCGTTGCGGCCGGCTGCGATCAGTTGATCTTCATTACTGGGCGGAGCAAGCGAGCCATCGCCGACCATTTCGACGTCTCCTACGAGCTGGAAAAGGAGCTTGAGAAGAAGGGCAAGACAGAATTGCTCGAGCAGGTCCGGGCTATTCTGCCTGGATACGTCAAGGCCATCCACCTGCGCCAGCCCCATCCACTAGGCCTGGGCCATGCGGTAGCGATGGCCGCCCCGGTGGTGGGTGACGAGCCTTTTGCCGTGCTCCTCGCTGATGACCTGATGCTTGATGAGAGGCCGGTCCTCGCCCAGATGATGGATCTGCACGAGCGCTATCAGTCCGGCATCCTGGGCGTTGCGGAGATTCCCAGGGAGCACAGCACCCGCTATGGCGTCGTCGAAAAGCCTAGCCCTGAAGCAGCCCCATCCAATCTCGGCGTCGTAGGCCGCTACATCCTGCCCGCGCGCATCTTCCACTTTTTGGAAAATGCGCAGATGGGCACCGGCCAGGAAATCCAGCTGACGGATGCCATCGCCGAGCTGCTTGGCGAACGGCAGATGCTGGCCTATCGCTTTGTCGGCCCGGACTTCGAGGAGTATCTACGCGACCTTTGCGGTCAGTTCCGGTAACCCTGGTCTGGAGGGAGAGAGCCCATGCTCACCCAGCGCCTTGCCTCGCCAAGCGATCATCTAGCCATGGCTGCCTCAGAATTTTTCATCCAAAACCAGGACGGTTATGCTGGCGTTTCGGCCCACCCCTTGAGGTCAAAGGCATTCCGGATCCGCCCGTACCAGTCATCGGATCGGGGAAGCATCCGTCGCTTGTGCTGCGATACCGGCTTTTTCGGCAAGCCCATCGACCGTATATTTTGCGACCGCGAGCTCTTCGCCGACCTCCATACCACTCCCTACCTGGATTATGAGCCGGAATGGGCCTTTGTCGCAGAAGTGGACGGTCGTCTGGCAGGTTACCTGCTCGGTTCGGTGCGTCATGACTTCCCCTGGCTGCTTGTCTACGAAGGATCCCGTACCGCCATGCGCATGTGCTCTCGCAGCCTGAAGGGCAGTTACGACTACCACCCGCGCAGCCGTCTCTATGTACGGTGGCTCTTGACCAGGAGCTTCCGGGAGCGCCCCAGGCACCCTCAGGGAGCCGCCCACATGCATTTCAACGTGGCCGCGGCCTATCGGGGCCGCGGTGTCGGTCTGGCTCTCTGGCGCGCCTTTGAGGCGGCCTTGCAGGCGGCCGACATCCCCCACTATTACGGCGAACTCTTTTCCTGCCCAGGCAGGCGGCCCGAACTGGCCTACCGGCGCTACGGGCTTCGCGTTTATGATCAGGTGGACACCAGCGTTTACACCCCCGAGATCTCCCGACCTGTCCACCTCGCCTGTGTACACAAGGTCCTCGACGGAAACGACTTATGAACCTAAAAAAGCA
This sequence comes from Pseudomonadota bacterium, assembly GCA_021839095.1. Next base: position 11,496 of record JAKCBU010000016.1, read on the forward strand.
GTTACGGCCCTGCCAGAGCAGGAATCGCCCCATCGGGTAACCACGGTGATTGGGTAAATTGGGCGACGACGTAGCGCACGAGGAGGTCCCATGGCTGGTGCCCCAGCAACTGCTCCGCAGTCTGGCGAACCGCCCGTAAGCCTCGGCGGATATTCTCAATTCCGCGCTCGACCTTTTTCTGCGCGCCATGCATGGGCGTCAGGCAAAGCTGGGTCTGTCCAGCGTGTTTCGTGCTTCGGCCTATGGCGGACAGCAGCAATGGACGGCTGTGATGGCCTCTCGCCGAGGTTCCGGAAAGGCCAGTCAGGTATACCAGCTCCACCAGTTGTCGATCAGCCCCACGGCGCGGGCGGAGAGCCGACAACACGCCAGATCACGGGTGCTGTACCCGCCCCAGCCCCACTGATGCTTCTCAGGATTTGGGGACTCACGCCATCACTGTGTCCACGACCATGGCTTTTACTGCCGCAGGAATGGCCTTTTGCGGCCGATTTTCGTCATCACCCACAGGGTGAGCCTCCACGACAGGGGAAAAACCAACCCTATCAAAGATATCCTGCCAAATCAGTAGAGGTAACTACCGAATTTAGGATAATGGGAGTGATTTTCGGGGCAGCGCGCCCAATGGTAGATCTCCAAATCCGCAAAAGCGATACATGGATTCTGCATACTTGAGGCGATTTGCAACGGACCATTCTGGGTGTTCCCCAACGGCACTACGA
>JAKCBU010000331.1 GCA_021839095.1 Pseudomonadota bacterium
CCCTGTACGACGGGCACGGACAGATCGTTCAGGTGCTGAAGATCTCGCATCTTTCCCAGCCCGGTCATGCCATCCATCTAACCATCGATCCGCAAATGCAATACTGGGCCTATATGGCATTGCTGCGCTCGTTGCGACAATTTCACGCCTGGGAGGGTTCGGCGGTACTGATGAATGTGCATACCGGCGCCATCCTGGCCATGGTCAGCGCGCCCAGCTGCAATCCCAACCAGGAGAGCTCGTGTCAGGCAGCAAGTGATTATGTCAACAATGCGGTACACCAAGCCTTCGAGCCGGGATCGGTGATGAAACCCTTTGCCATCGCCGCCGCTCTGGCTAGCCATAGCGTGTCTCCTACGCAAAAGTTCAACGTTTTTCATCCCCTCTGGGTAGGCGGATATCCAATCACGGATGATGTCCGCCACCATATCCTCAATATTGAGCACATCCTCAAATATTCGAGTTGCATCGGTACCGCCATGATTGCCCTGCTTACCCCCAAACGCACCTTATATCAAATGTACCAAGCGGTAGGTTTTGGCCGCGTGCCGCCGCTGGGCTTGCCCGGCGAAACGGCGGGGGTGCTGCCGCCCTGGCAATCCTGGGGAGCTGCCCGCCACGCGACGATCTCCATTGGTTATGGGGTCTCGGTCACCACACTGCAGCTCGCGGCCGCCTATGCGAGTATTGCCAATGGGGGTTGGTATGTGCGTCCACATCTCTTCGTCGGTGAAAAGGTACGTCGGCATCGGGTGATGCCGGAGTGGGTGGCCAACGATCTACGGCGCTGGTTGCAATCCGTGGCCCGCCCCGGTGGCACCGGTATCTTGGCCGCCATTCCCGGTTATCATGTAGGTGGCAAGACAGGTACCTCGAACATGGCGAATGGCAAGGATGGATTTTTTCATCATCGCACCAATGCCACCTTTGTTGGCTTTGCCCCCGGTCCGCATCCAGATTTGGTCATGGCGGTCAACCTGCGCGGTAGCCACTATTCCTGGAATTTTGGCGGGATCGAGGCGGCACCAGTGTTTCGCTACACCATGCGCCGTGCCCTGCGCACGCTGGACGTGGCGCCACGCTGTAACATCGGTGGCAAGTTTCTACAGATCCGGGTGCCAGCCGGTTCCGACCTGCACGAACTCGCGCTCCAATACCACAGCACCAGCAAATATCTGATGCAGATCAATGGTCTCTCGAGTCCGCAAGCGCTTCAGGCTGGGGCCTATTTCCAGGTACCTATGCCCCTGGGAGAAAAGGATTTCTGTCGGGTGCAAACCCCCGCCGTGAGCCGCGCCCAGGCAGAGATCTGGAGTGAGGGCGGAGGGTAAGCAGAGCGCCTTCACCGCGTAGGCAGCCCTTGGTGTCGGTGCTACCCTGTGCGGGGCGCAGCGATGGGAGGATAGGAAGCAATGCGCAGTAATGTCCTGGATGAAGATCTGCAAGTCTGTGGCGAGGCACCGCGCACGGGCTTTCGGCGGGACGGATTTTGCAGTGGTGGCCCGCAAGATCTGGGGTCGCACACCGTCTGTGCCGTCATGACCGAGGAGTTTCTCCGTTACACCCTTGAGCAGGGGAATGACCTGATTACCCCCCATCCGGAATGGGATTTCCCCGGGCTGCGCCCGGGCGATCGCTGGTGCCTTTGTGCTGCCCGTTGGGAAGAGGCACGTCAGGCTGGAGTTGCACCGCCGGTGATTCTGGCCGCCTGCGACAAGCTTTGCCTGCAGATCATCCGCCGCGAGGATCTTTTTGCCCACGCGTATGTTGAGGGTATCGAGTGAGGATCCCGACCATGGATCAGATCACCCTCCTACGTCCAGACGACTGGCACCTACACCTGCGCGACGGCGCCATGCTGCGTGCGGTGCTGCCGGACACGGCGGCGCGCTTCGCGCGTGCCATCGTCATGCCCAACCTGAAGCCACCGGTCACCACCGTGGCAGACGCACAGGCCTACCGGGAGCGGATTCTGGCGGCGCGGCCAGCGGGCTCGAATTTTCAGCCGCTCATGACACTGTATCTGACGGAGACGAGTTCCGCAGAGGAAATCCGCAAGGCGAAAGAGAGTGGCATAGTGCAGGGCGTCAAATATTATCCGGCTGGCGCCACGACAAACTCGGAAAATGGGGTGCGCGACTTGCGCGTAGTCTACCCGGTCTTGGCGGCCATGGAACGCTGGGATCTGCCCCTGCTGTTGCATGGCGAGGTCACGGATCCCGCCGTGGATGTCTTCGATCGCGAGTCAGTTTTCATTGAGCGGGTGTTGCTTCCGCTGCGGCGTGATTTTCCCGCCCTGCGCATGGTCCTGGAACATGTCACCACGCAGGGCGCCGTGGATTTTGTGCACAGTGCCGGCCCGCACATGGCGGCGACCATTACTGCCCACCATCTGCTCCTGAACCGTAACGCCCTCTTCCAGGGCGGCATTCGCCCGCATCATTACTGTCTGCCGGTGCTGAAGCGCGAGCAGCACCGCCAGGCCCTCATCGCTGCGGCCACCAGCGGCAGT
>JAKCBU010000017.1 GCA_021839095.1 Pseudomonadota bacterium
GTTTTTCAGAACTGCTATTATGAAGGCACGGTTAAGCGATTAAAAAGCGACGGCGGGCAGTGGTACTTAGTGCCGGAAAACGAGCGTTATCCTATTCGGCCTTTGGGGGACGCAACGATTGTGGGTATAGTCGTGATGTCCGTTCAGCAATATCACTAGATACCTATATGGTATAACTTATAAGACAATAAGTTATTTTTATTAAAATAAAATAGCAGAAGCTATTGAACATAGAGAAAGCTAGTGGTATTCTTACTCCATCGACACAGCGATGGAGTAAGCCTCATGTACGACTTCCATTCTTTCTCCCCCCTCCCTGGCGATCGGTTCCCCGCTTGCCGATCCAATCTCTCGATGGCGACCCCGGTTCCTGAGCGGATGCAGGATCGTACCGGGCGGGTGTACCGCTATGTCGGTCCCATGATGGGGTCGGCGCTGGCTTCCGGTCAGATTCGCTTGTTCCCCGGTCATATCTACGCTCTCGAAGGGGACAACCATGCACATTGAGATCGTGGGCGCTGATCTGCCGCTGGCAGAGGTAACAAGGGTCGTGCGGCGTATGGCCGAGGAATTGGGTTGGGAAGCGCATTGGGACGGTGAGCGGTTTCAGGTGCGCCAGGGAGGGTGTCATGAAGATGGTCTGGATGCTGTTCATGCTGATGGTGGCCGTGAAGGCGACGGTGGCCATCACCGAGCGCCCGCGTCCCCTGTTTGACGCGCTGCATGAATCTGGCGAGGCGCGGGAAGTGGCCGAGCGGACCCGTATGGAGGTCGCCTTTTTCGTCGAGGCCGTGGAGCGGATACAACGGGCGGCCTTCGTCTGGATGACGCGGATCGCAGGAGGTCGAAATGGAACTGCCCACGGATATTCCCCGTTGGAATCCGGCCATGGCCGAAGCTTTTCAGAAAGGAATGGCGGCACGCCAAAATGGACAGTCCATTACGGATTGTCCATACAGTGCTATGGCAGCGTTCACAGCTAATCGTGAACGGTGGCGTTCTTATTCAAATGCTTGGCGTGACGGCTGGCAATGGGCCGCGCAGCAGAGCGCGGCAAAGGAGCAATCAATGAATACTGATAATTTGCGCGGCAAAAGCGTAGACGAACTAAAAGCTGAGATCAAGGAACTGGAAAAGTCCGTCAAAGAACTAAATCAGTCGATCAAGGACAGAGAAGATGCGATTGTTGTGTTGATTGCGGAATTCCAGGTTGGTGATCGCGTTGTCATGACGAATTACAGAGGCAAGGAATCGGTCTACGTAATTACGGAGCGGAGTGCTGGTTTTGCTCTGGACAGGGTGCGTTATTGGGGCAAGCTCATCAAGAAAGATGGCAGTCTTGGCGTGCTGAAAACTGATCTTTCTTATCATCAATTGCGTAAAGCGTGAGGGCCTTTTCCTTGCATCGATGCTGATGAGAATGCCGAATTTTACGATTGAGCAAGGAGTGCATCATGAACATCGAAAGTACAACCCAAGATTTTATGGGGTCGCTCAAAGCTGGCGATTCTTTCAAGATGGTTAGGTATTATCACTTAGGTTCGCCGGAGATCGTGGTTTGTGATGTAGAGCGCGTCACAAAGACGCGGGTAACGATCTGCATGAATGGCAGAAAAAAGGTATTTACCAAAGATGGCAAAGAGTATGGCGAATCATCGTCTTACCGCCGCATCTGGATTGATGTAAAAAATACACGCGAAGATGTTTTGTTGGAAGCAGAAAAGGAGATAGCGGAGAAAGCATTGCTGAACCGTATTTGGGGAGTTTCCCGGCAAACGTGGGAAAAGTTCAGCGTAGAAGATTTGCGGTTGGTGAATTCTATCTTAGATAAATATAATTAACCCGTTGTTTTGTTGGTGTGGACATGCAGGAGACGATAATGCCGAAGTTTAAGAAAGTAGAGTACCGGATTCCAGCCGCGTGGCGACACTGACTGGAGGAATCATGAACCGGATTGTCGCTTTGGATGTGGATGGTGTCTTGGCCGACTTTGATGCGCACTGGCGGCAATGCGCGGAGCATACGCTTGGCCGGGCCATCCCGCAGATCAACGAGGATCACCAGATGCGGACGCGATACGGTCTGACCCGGCAGGAATGTGACGCGGTGTGGCGGACCTATCAGGATGACGAGTGGTCCCGCTTGCCCCTGTATGTCCACGCGGCGGACCTGATCTACGCGCTGGAGGATTTGGGCTGTCAGGTATGGGCGGTGACCAGCATTGATGTGCGGCATCACGCCGACCGGGCGCGGTCGCTGCATGGGCTGATCCCGGCGAAGCGGGTCCTGTGTGTGGGGTTTGCACCCGGCACGGGCAATGCCGCGTCTGCCCGCGACAAGGCGGATGTTCTGCGTCACCTGGGGGCCGTGGCGTTTCTCGACGATCATCCAGCCAACGTCAATGAGGCTGTTGGGTCGGTCCTGCTGTCCGTGCTGCTGGATCGCGGCTACCAAGGCTTGGAAGCCCCGGAGCATGGGGTGACGGTGATCGACGACCCGATGGATTTCCCGGTGCTGGTGAAGGAAATGTTGCAACGAACGGGGGTGGCGGCTCGTTTTTCGGCATCACCCGTACAACGGCCAGGATTTTGAGGCGTCCTGCCCGGAAGGAGGTTTCGTCTGGGGGCTTATTGGCGAAAAGGACCAAAGACATGGCGGCACTGAGCAAGGAAGAACGCTTGAAGAAGATCGAGGATCAAGAGATGGCATTGGAACGCAAGAAACAGCGGTTGTTGCACGGCGATACCCTGGGTGGCGCGGAAGATCGCAAAGCCTTCCTCAAGGCGATGGAAGCCAATGACGGCTTCGGGTTTAGTTGGGCGGATACGCTGTCGCTGATCCAGATTTGCCAGGGGCAGGTGCCGGAGCAGGCCGTAGCGAACCGAGAGTATGCCCGGCAGGTCTTGGCGACCTATCGGCCCAAGCCTCGCGCAGCCATGCAGGCGGCAGCCCAGGAGAGCGTGTGATGGAACCTTTGCCGCTGTCGGTGCGGTTGCGCTATTGGCAATCCCTGATTCGGCAGGAGCTTGTCGATCCACGTCTGTATCCGGGCACGATTGAGGAATTGCGGGCGGCCTTGCGGGATGCTTTGCGAGAGATTCCCCAGGAATCGCAGGGATCGGGGCGTTGGCGCGGTGAGTTGGTATGGCGATGTTGAGCGGCATTTGGGCGCATGGCCGGGCCTGGGTGTCGCGCATTCAGTCGCGGGCCAAGCGCGGCCATCGGTCCCGCCAGGATGCGGCGGGGCGGCGCGGGTTGCGACTGGCCGAGATCGTGGGCGCGGATGAGGGCTTGCGCCCCGCAGGAGGCGAAACCTTTGTCCGGCGCATGGCGTATCTCCGCATGGTCGATCCTCTGGTGTTCGAGGAAATGGTGCTTGACGCCTTTCAAGCCAAAGGCTGGATCGTGGAGCGGAATAGCCACTATACCGGCGATGGCGGACTGGACGGCAAGGTGTACCGGGATAATCACTGGATCGGGATTCAGTGCAAACGCTACAAGGGCGCAATTCAGTCTGCCCATGTGGATCGCTTTGCAGCGGATCTCCAACGGTTCGGCTTGAGTGAGGGTTATTTCGTGCATACCGGGCGTACTCCGGCAGGCACGAAACATCGGCAGGGCAACGTCATCATTTTGTCGGGTCGGGATTTGGTGGATTTTTTGGTATAGGAGGGCAGGGACATGGGTGAGGCGCGGCGGCGGAAGTTGCAAGGCGAGTATCCTGCACAGACCAACAAGCCGCAGCGTGTCAATGCCCTTGATGCGGGCCGGGCTTTTGCGGTTTTGTATCGGGAAATATTGGACCATCTGCATGGTCAGTTCCCTGGTCAGAATGATCCGGTTGATCTGGAGGGAAAAGCTCATGCGGTGTTGGTGCGCATGATGGAGCTTGGCGTACAAAGCGGGTTTCCTGTGCATGAGCCGTTATTGCTTTTCGTTTCCTGGCAGGATCAGAGTAGAGGATGGTTAAAGCTGTCCATGCCAGAGAAGTGGGCGATAGCCAAGCGTTTACACAATTACGATGGTTTCCCGCACAAGGACGCGGTACGGAAGTACCTGGAGCGCGTTAAGATCCAGGTGGAAGGGGATCAGGTCATTTTTGGAGCTGGATCGCCGTGGGTAGGCAGTTGATCGCCTGATGCATCGCCTTTACAGTTTAATGGAGAATAGAGTGTGGCGATTAAAACTTTGTTTTTATTCCTTGCGATAATTGTTGGTAATTTGCTTTATTACTTTTTGTTTCGAGGGAAAAGCAATCGCGCACGGATTTCCTGGGTCATAGATACTTCGTTCATGCAGGGAGCCGCTTTGGCGCTCATGTATTTCACCGCTATCCATTGAGGATAGAGAAATGCTTTCCATCGAACCCAACGCTGGCCCAGCCCCGATTATCCAAGTCATCGACTCGGCCCACCGGGAACTTGATCTTGGCGCGTACTATTTCAGCGATCGCAAGGTGCTTCGCGCCGTCCAGTCCGCCGTGCGTCGGGGGGTGCATGTACGGATCATGGTGGAGCCGAAGCCCTACGGCATGAAGCCGTGGCAGGTACACAGGGAAGTTCGGGCCATTGAGGCGACCGGAGCGCATTTTCGCTACGTCCCTGGCCGCTTTGTGAGCCAGGGGGATGCCTACCGCTTTTACCATGCCAAGTATTGCGCGAACGGCCACGAAGCCGAAATTGGCACCGCGAACATGGACTGGTCTGGCCTGGGTGGCCGAAACCGGGAATACCTCTATGTGACACGCAACATGGACGTAGTGCAAGCCGTCCAGGCTGTATTCAACGCCGATTGGTCGCGCCAGCGGGCACCGGCCTGGACGCACCGGGTGCTGGTCCTGTCGCCCGGCACATCCGCCGCGCAACTGCTGGAAGTCATCAACCAGCCCGGCCCCATCGACGTGGAGAGCGAAGAACTCGGACCCTATCGGCCCATCCTTGGTGCCCTGGCGGCCAAGGGCAAGGATCTCCGCATGATCCTACCGGCCAGCATCGACGGTGAGGATCGGCGCGACGTGGCTTTCCTACGCGAGCACGGCTGCCGGGTGCGGCTCCTGCCGGTCAAGCCTATTTACCAGCATAGCAAAATGATCGTGGGCCGATCCCTGGCTTTCATTGGCTCCGAGAATTTCACCCAGACCAGCTTGGAGGACAACCGGGAAATGGGGGTGCTGCTGAACGGCGCGGATCTCGGGAATCTGCGGACGCAGTTTGACCGGGATTGGGAGAGGGCCGGAGGCGGGGTAGGGAAATTGGCAGCAAAGACCAAAGGCTGGCTTTCGCGGTTTTGAAGATAAAAGGAGTAGCCGCAATGCGACCCGATTATCCACGTCGAGCAATGACCCCAGACCGCATGGAGTCTTGGACCTACCAGTCCAAGTCTCGCATGGACAGCATCATCAAATTGGCCCGCAATCTGGAGACGGACCCCGAGCGCGAGCAGCGCGCGCAAAAATGCTTGTGCCGGATGTGCTATTACGGCAGTCGCTTGGGCGGTGCGGCCATCAAAAGCGAGTCGTGCATGTGTTGCGGTGTCGTGCAGACCTACGGCAGCACGAATACCGACGCGCTTTGCCTGCCCTGCGCCCAGGAGATGGGCCTGTGCAAGCATTGCGGTGGGGACCGCGAGTTGCGGGTGAAGCGGCGGAAGTGGCCTTCGCCCAAGGTTCCCTTCGACCGGCGACAGGAGCAGCGGGTGCACTATGCACAGGAGGCTTGGAAGGAGGAAGGTGAATGAATCGCCACGTATTGACGCTCAAGCGATCCCCGCGTTCGGTGAAACCTTTGGAAGAGCCTTCGAGGACTGCGGCCAAGGTGCAGATACGCAAATCGCGCAAGGTGCCGCCCCCCATGTCGGCGCGGGAGCTTCATGTCCGGTTGTGTCATGGGGATCTGGCAGAGGTGGCTCCGGTCCTGGGCCGCTATTTGCCGCTGGCCTTGGGTGTTCAGCGTGAACTGCGTCACCGTTTGGGCAGCGTGTTGACCGAGCGATGCCCGACTCTGAATCGTGCGGAGCGGATAAAGCGGATACGGGCGGTTTTGCAGCGGCATACGGCCTTGCCCGCCTATCTGGAAGCGGTCGCGGTCCCCGGCAGCCTGCGGCACGATCTGGACGGCAAGCCGATAGAACCCGTGACTGAGGAACACCGGGAATACGCCAGGGCAAAGTTAGTGGAGCTTGAACGGCCAGCGGTACGTTAGGCGCCTGATTGTCCCTGTGAGACTAAGCACAATTAAAGGAGGCATTATGTTCCTGATGTCCGTTCCGCTGGTCCGGGACTTCATCGCCCTGTTCCCGGAAACGCTGGAGTTCCGGGAGGGGATGCGTCGCAAGCCCTTCTGGAAGGCCGTGGCTGGATTTGTTCTGTCCTATCTGGTGATAGCGACCTTTTTTTACGAGGTCTGGTTTCACTTGCTCATAACGCACGTCCGGCATCACGGGGAACTGTTCGCGGACATTGGGATTTTCGTGCCCGCGCTCTTTTGTCTGGCAGCCTTCTTGCCGCTGCTGTCCGCCCAGGCGCGACGGCTGCACGACGCCCGGCTGTCGGGATGGTGGATGCTGTTGTGGCTGATTCCCTATCTGGGCTGGCTGGTTTTGCTGGTCTTGTTCCTGTTGCCGAGCAGGGCACCTTTGCGACCGGGTACCTGAAAAATCGGCACCACCCAGGTAGCAGACAGATTGGAGCGATGACATGGCCTTTCGATTCAATGAAGAACAGACGGCGATTCTGGATCACCTGCACTACCGGGACTCGCAGATTTTGGCGGTCAACGCCCTGGCGGGAACCGGCAAGACCACGACCCTCAAGGGCGCGGCGCAATATCCGCTCAAGGCGGAACGGCTCCGCTACTTCGTGTTCAACCGGCGTAATGCCGATGAAGCGGCGGCGGAGTTCCCGAACAATACCACCACCAGCACGGCGCATAGTTTCGCGTTTCGCGCTCCGCACCCGGACGGCGGCGGGACCATGGCCGAAGTCTACGGAGCCAGTACCCCCCGCCTGTTCAGTGGCAGCCTCTATGGCCCCCTGCGCGACCAGATGAAGCAGAGCACCGAGTTTGCCGACCGCATCCGGCAGATTCGCCAGGAGCTACGCTGTTCCGAGGGCCGTGCCATCATGGCGGTCCAATCCGTCCTGCGGCAATACTGTCAGTCGGCAGACGAGCAAATCGGGCCACAGCACATTGCCCCGGATTTGGCTGACTACATTCACCGGCAGGGCTTGCGCGGATCTCCGAAAGCGACCCTGGGCACGGCGGCCTGGGCCTGGGACAGGATGCGCGACCCCTTCTCGCAATTTCCCATCGACCACGGCGTCTACCTCAAGCTCTGTTCTCTGGCTCCGCCCCGGATTCCCGCCGACACCATTCTGTTCGACGAGGCGCAGGATGCTTCCCCGCCCATGCTGGCGATCCTCAAGGCGCAACTCCAGTACGGTACCCGTCTGGTCCTGGTCGGGGACACCTACCAGCATATCTACGACTTCACCGGCGCGGTGGACGCCATGGAGGTCATGCGCAAGGATCATCCCGATCTCACTCAGACCTTGCCGCTCTCTACCAGTTACCGCTTTGGGCAGGACGTGGCCGACGCGGGCAATCATGTTTTGCGGCTTATGGGTTCGCCGTACCTGTTGACGGGAAAAGGCCCCGACAGCCAGGTGATCGACGACCAGGTGGGCAATGTCCATGCCGTGCTCTTTCGCGGCAACGCGGGTTTGCTCCAGGCGGCAGTACAGGCCGTAGTCGCCGGTCAGCGCATCCATGTGGTCGGCGGCACCGGGGAGATCGTCAATCTGGTCGAGGCCATGGGGCGGCTCTATAAAAACGAGTTCGCCAAGCACCCGGAACTGAGTTTTTTCGATAGCTGGCATCAGCTTTCGGAGTACGCGCAAACCCCTCTGGGAAGCAATTTTGCGCCTCTGGTCAAAATCGTGGAACAGAAGCAGGGCCAGGTTGCAGACGTTGCCCAGGCGTTGCGCAATACCGAGACGGACCCGGCCAGGGCGCAATATGTCCTTTCCACCGGCCACAAGTCCAAGGGCGGGCAATGGAACAATGTGCTCCTGATGGATGATTTTCAGCGCAGTTGGCTCAATACCGACCCGGATGGCGAGCGGCTATACCAAGTGCCTGGCGACGATGCCCTCTGTCTGCAATACGTCGCCTGTACCCGCGCCCAAACGACGCTCTATACCAATGGGTTGTTGAATACGATGGAACGGGCCTTGGGGGAAGAACAGAGCTACGACGGTGCGGCTCAGAAAGCGTTGCGTGAGCGGATTCCCGAAGTGCTGGCCGGGATCGAGGCGTGGAAGAACCCGCCCTTGCAGGGTGCTAACCCCTTGCAGGGGGACAACCCCGTCACAGAGCCGAGCATTGTCCCGGACGTATCCCTGCGGGATGCACCGTGGATCGTGGGCCTTTCTGGGGAACCCGGCGCGGGCAAGGATACGGTGGCCGACATGCTGATAGCCCAGGTGAAGGAAGATGGCGGCAAGGCGGTCAAGCTGGCCTTTGGGAACGTGCTGTATCAGGATGTGGCCGCAGCTTACGGGATACCCGTATATCGTCTGCAAGATCGGCACAATAAAGACCTTCCGGCAACGGCCATGGCACGAGCCTATTGCAAGAACCCGGAAATGGTGGAAGCCCTGAAAGACCGGGGGGACAACCAGCCGCTTTCGCCGCGAGAAGTCCTGCAACTCTGGGGAGATTATAGGCGCTCCCAGAATCCCCATTACCTGATCGACCAGGTGCGGGAGCAGGCAGCGCACGCTTTGACCCAAGGGCAATCCGTGGTGATCTCGGATCTCCGCACGGTGCGGGAAGTCGCGTTGATTCAGGAAATGGGCGGCATGACCGTGCGCGTACAGAATCCAGAAATTACGGAGCGCATGGAGTATTTGCGGCAGAAGGGCGATGCAGCGGCTATTCACCCGCTGGAGAATGCCTTGCGTAACGTGCCTATGGACGCCGAGATCGTCAACAATGGGACACTGGAGAATTTGCAGAGCAAAGTTCACGACCTCTATGCGCATATTCGTTCTCAGAGCGAGTCCCCTTTGCAGGATGCAACCCTTTCGCCGGGTGCAACCCCTAAAACGTCTGTGGATTCCATAGGGGATAGTGCCGAACGCAACGCTTTTGTTTTGAATGATCCGGTGCCTTGCAGGCAGCAGCGTTTGTTTGCGTTGGCGGATTCTCTGGAATCGGCCAGGGCAGGGCGTTTTACGGATGGTCCTAGTTCCGATCTTGCGGAACTGGTGTCCTTTGGAAACCACGGCACCTTTCTCGCGGAATGTTTCCCCGACAAAGCCCCGATGATTCTGGGTCAACTCACCGATAAATCCCGCGATGGTTTTTTACGCTCCTTCTGCAAGAGCGATGATCCGCTGGCGAGTATCGAGCCTTCCGAGGAAGCACAGGTGCCACAGTTCGGGTACGGGAGACGCCCATGAGCCGTAAAATCTTTGTCAGCGAACACCAGATGACGTTTTTCCCGACCGACGCCACCAACACCCATCGTTTTCAGCTTCGCGGCTACCAGAATGAAGCCGTGAACGCGATGATGGCGGCACTCGACGAAAACGACCGGCACCCGGCCTGCATTGCCGCGACGGGCGGGGGCAAGACCGTCATCATGGCTGCATTCATCGAGCGGTACATGCGCCAGTACCCCGATGAAAGTGTGCTGGTGCTGGCGCACCGGGCCGAACTGATTACCCAGGCCGCCGAGCGGTTTTCCCACGTCCTCCCTCATGATCTCGTTCCGGCCATCCATTGCGCGAGTCTCAACCAGAAGGACTTTGGCAAGGTGACCGTGGCAAGCGTGCAGACCATCGGCAAGCCTGACGTACTGGCGTCTATGCCCGCGCCGGGCTTGGTCATCGTGGACGAGGCGCACCGTATCCCCATTACTGGCGACGGCCAGTATCAGCGTCTTTTGAAAACCTTGGGAGAACGGCACCGGGACATGCGCGTGGCCGGATTCACGGCGACGCCCTGGCGTCTGGACGGCGGCCATATCGTCGGCCCCGGCAATCCGCTCAATCACACGGCTTACCAGATCGAACCGGCACTCCTGATGGACGAGGGCTTTTTGGTGCGGCCACAGTGGGCCAAGACCCTGTTTCCCATCGAGACGGGCAAGGCCCGCTCCCGCAAGGGCGATTTTTTGAATGAGGACTTGCGCAGTGCCGCCGCCATTCAGCACAAGGAACGAATGCAGGATGTATTGACCCGCACGGCAGACCGGAATCACACCATCGTCTTTACCATCGACCGCAAACACGCCCGGATGGTGGCGGCGGCCCTTCCGGGCAGCGTCGTGGTGGATGGAAATACTGCCCAGGATGTGCGCGAGCAACGGATTCAGGACTTCGCAGATGGAAAATACCGCTATCTGGTCAACGTGGACCTGTTTATCGAGGGTTTTGATTTGCCCAAGATCGACGCCGTGGCGGTTCTTCGGCCTACCGAAAGTGCCGCTCGCTGGATTCAGATGGTCGGGCGCGGCCTGCGCACGGCGGACGACAAAACGGATTGCCTGGTGCTGGATTACGGCGGCAATCTCGACCGTTTCCCCATGCGCCCGGACGAACCCGGCTTTTTCCGCTACGATCCCAAAGGGCAGGGAGCCAATGTTCCCGGTACGCTGGTGGCAGGTCCGGCTAACCCCGAAATCCCGGTCGAATTGCCCGCGCCGCTCACCCATGACGTGACCAGGGTGGAGGCGACGGTTTTCCATTCCAACCACAAGGACCGGGACTTTCTCAAGGTGCGCTACTTCGTGGGCATGACCGCCGTGGAACAGACCTGGGTGGTTCCAAGCAAGGATTTTACGGATTTTTGGGGTCGGCACGGCTTCGGGGATGCGCCCAAGACGCCACAGGAGGCCGTGGGCCGGGTGCGGGACGGCGATTTGTTGTTGCCCCGTGCCGTTTCCCTGCGTTACCGGGCGAATCCCGACAAGGCGTTTGGCTATTCCGAGATCGTTTCCGAAGTACACTCCTGGGCCGAAACCATGGCAAATCGTCACATCTTTTTTACGGTTCCCGGCCACGAAGCGGGGGAAGCGTCCGGGTACCAAAAGGGGATGCCCTCAATGATCCGGCCTACGCCCATCTATGGGCAAAAGCTCTACGCGGCTCTGGTGGAGCGCGAGGCGGTATCTGACAGCGGCCAGTGGGTTACGGCTTATCCTACTTCTGATGGCAGGGCTGTTCACTTCGAGAAGCCGGTGATCCTGTTCAACAACCGGACGGGCATGAGCTACGTCGCGGAAAAGGAAGAACTGGACCGGATGCTGGAGAATCGGTTGAGCTTCCGGCCCTGGAAGCGCCTGGCAACCCCGGTGGCCGGTCAGCCCGTCACCTTCGATGGCAAGCCGTCGCTCCTGGCTCCGCATGAGTTGGGGAACCTGGGGTACCGTTGCGCCCAGAAGCAGTTGTTCGAGGCGGCGCGGGACTGGTGGGAACTGGCGGCGGCGCGGGGCGACGTGGCTTCTCAGAAGAATCTGGCGCTGCTGGATCAGTGGCATCACCCACAAGCCATCGAGCGCAAACCGACGATTGCCGAGCAGGAGGGCGTGGCCTTTGCCTATGGTGCTGGTAAGCGGCTATAATAGGAGTCTTCAAATGCCTCAATCAAAAGGAGTAGGGCAGATCGATATTCAAACCATTGCTAACGATTTAAGGAAGCATGAGGTTCGAAAATAGTCTTTTAACCAGCGCGATTTGAAGGCTTGCGGGTGATTACTGAAAACGAAATAATTCGTTTCATTATGGGGGAATTATGAGTTGGGATCATTATTATTATGAAGCAACTTGTCGGAAGTGTGGCGCAAAAGGTTTCAAGATTTGCTCAAGCTGATGACTGGAGCCGATCTGGAATATCATGGGAAGGATTCAAACCATTTCATGATGTTCCGAGTCATGAATATCTTGCCGAACGCATGAAAATAGACGAGAACGAATATGCTGTATGTAGCTGCGGTAGCACCGACCTTGAGATTGGGACCGTTGTTGTAAAAAG
>JAKCBU010000018.1 GCA_021839095.1 Pseudomonadota bacterium
CGAACGAAATATGGGTGCTATCCAGCGAATTTTTCCGCGACGAGGAAGCCACCAGCCTGAACCAGCAGGAGGGGCGCGAGCCACCGCCGGATCCCTACCATTACCCGGAGTGGGACTACCAGATGCAACTGGAGCGACCGGACTGGTCCACCGTGCTGGAAAAGCGGGCCAAAAGTGGCGCTTTGGAGATCATCGATGAAATTGTGGCCAAGCACAAGCCTGTCATCGGGCGACTCAAGTTTCTGATTGAAGCGTTGCAACCGCAAGGTGTGCAGCGCCTGCGCAAGCAGGAGGATGGCGATGAGATCGACCTGAACGCCGCCGTGCGCGCCATGATCGAGATGCGTATGGGCGAGCAGCCCGATCCGCGCATCATGATGCGCAATGTGCGCAAGGTGCGTGATCTCTCGGTGCTGCTGCTGATCGACCTGTCCGAATCCACCAATGACCCGGTGCTGGGTTCGGACAGCACCGTGTTACAACTGGCACGCGAGGCCACGGTGCTGCTCGCCGATGCCCTCGACAAGATCGGCGATCCCTTCGCCATCCATGGATTCGATTCAAACGGCCGCCACGATGTGGAATATTTTCGCTACAAGGATTTCGGCGCCGCCTACAATGATCGGGCCAAGGCCCGTCTGGCGGGCATGAGCGGCCAATTATCCACACGCATGGGCGCGGCGATCCGCCATGCCGGCTCGATTTTGAAACGTCAGCCCAGCAACAAAAAACTGTTGCTGGTGATCACCGACGGTGAGCCGGCGGATAACGATGTGCGCGATCCCCAATACCTGCGGTATGACGCCAGGAAAGCGGTGGAAGATCTGACCCAAGCCGGCATCGCGCCCTACTGCCTAAGTCTCGATCCCAGAGCCGACCAGTATGTATCCCGCATTTTTGGCGCAAAGAACTATGTGGTTCTGGATCACGTGCAGAGGCTGCCAGAAAAGCTGCCGCTCCTCTACATGGGCCTCACCCGATGAAAAACCTGCCGCGCGATGACGGGTGAGCGATTTGTACAGGGTCAGGCATTACAGGGGGTAGATCCTGTGATGCGACGGTCAGAACGGAAATCTTTCCGTACAGGATTTATTCGGAGGATAGCGTTATGCCTTTGGTGCACATGAAAGATCTTCTGAACCATGCCTATGCGCACGGATACGCGGTAGGTGCTTTCGACGTCGTGAATCTGGAGTTCGTGGAGGGCGTCATGGCTGCTGCCGAGCGGTCTCGCGCACCCGTAATCCTCTCTCTGACCGAGTCGCAACTGGAACACTATGACTTCGAACTGCTGATGTCAGGGGTAGAGGCAGCGGCACGCCGTAGCGCGGTACCGGTGGCTCTCCATTTTGACCGTGGAGCGAACCTGGAAGCGGCGGTGCGGGCCATCCGCCTGGGCTGCAACAGCGTGATGATGGACGCCTCCCAGTCGACTTTCTCCGATAACATGGCGCATACGAAGACCGTAGTCGAGATGGCCCATGCCTGCGGGGTGCCCGTCGAAGGGAACTTGGGTTACCTCCCTGATGCAATGGATATAAACGCCCAAGGGCATCCTGCCACGTTACCTTCCACCACAGTGGCCGAGGCAAAAGGCTTTGTCGAACGCACGGGAGTAGACTTCCTCGAGGTGTCCATTCGGGCGGAACAGAGTTGTCCAAACAGTAAAGCCAAGCTGGATATTCAACGGCTTCGCAGCCTCAACCAGGCGCTTGGTATTCCGCTGTCAATCCACTGCAGGATCCGGCTCGACGATGAACAATTTCGGCGACTCATTGTCCATGGCGTGGCCAAGATCAACTGTTTTACAGCGTTGGCGGAAGCCGCGAACGCGGCGATCCGCGCGCGGGCAAGGTCAGCGCCGGGTGCTGGTTACCTGGATTTGGTTCAGAGCGTTGGTGCGGCAATCAGCGCTGAGGCTGAGCGATGTATGCGCGTGTGGGGTGCTGCCGGGCGGGCTGCTGAGGTGTTGGCATGCTGTCGTCCGTGGGCACCCGTGGAACACCTGATCATCCACAATGTTATTGGCATTTCTGAAAAGGAAGTGGCTGCGATGATGAGTGAGGGGCAGCAGGCGCTGAGCACCATTCCTGGAGTGCGGTCAGTGATTACGGGAAAGGCGATGAAAGAACACGCTCAATACCGCTACTGCTGGCGGGTACGTTTTGCAGCACCGGAAGTGATTGATTCCTACCACAGGCACCCTGACTATACAGCCTTCACCAACCGGCGTTTCCTACCCGTGGCCGACAGAGAAATCAGCATCGACTACGCTATGGAAAGCTTATGAAAAGCATTCAGCACGCCGTTGAGCTGGGTATGGCAGGCCTCACCGGACTATTTGTCACTGGTACTGACACGGGCGTCGGCAAAACCTGGGTGGCGGTGGCACTGACCCGTCTCCTGGTGCAACGGGGCCTATCGGTGTGCCCGCGCAAACCGGTGGAATCCGGGTGTGCCTCGGGCGAGGATGGCCTGCTGCCCCAGGACGCTGCCGCGCTCTGGAAGGCTGCGGACAGTACCGAATCGCTGCATCAGGTTTGTGCTTATCCACTACGGGCGGCGCTCTCACCGGAGCGGGCTGCTGCCCTGGAAGGTCGAACGCTGACTCTGGATCAACTGGTAACCGCTTGCCAGTCGGGCATTGGCGCAGACAACTTCTTGCTGGTGGAAGGCGCTGGCGGCCTGCTCTCCCCGCTGGCGACGGGAACCACCAACGCCGATTTGGCCGCCGCACTGCAGCTGCCTATGCTGGTAGTGGCAGCCGATCGCCTCGGTGTCATCAACCACATCCTGCTCACTGTGGAGGCATTACAGCACCGGGCATTGCCACTGGTTGGCGTGGTGCTCAATCAATCTGGGCCGATGACCGATCCACTCATGGATAACGCCGCCGACCTGGCGCATTGGCTGGACTGTCCAGTGGAGCGGATACTGCATCGGCCGGGGCACCAGGCACCCACGTGGATGGGCATTAGTCCGTTTCTTCATGGCCTTGCCAGCCGACTTGCAGCCGCCCATACCGCGCCAAAAGCGATCCCTCCCATCACCGCAAACTGTGCGGCGCAGAAATGAATCAAAGGGCCATTCTATGCGAAGTGAACAGGGCTGAAGCCAAAGAGATACATCCGTTGGCCTACAACCCAAATTTGGTCATGATTAGCCGGAACACTGTCTGGCTAAGACTCCACCAGCAGCGGTTGGAGTGGTCCTCTCATGACCAGCGTTCGGCGCTGCTGGCCGTGGCGGGGAGCCACTAACCCCATGCCTGCGCGGAAGAAATTGCTCGCCGCCGTGCAGCGGGCTGCGGAGATCCTGCGCAGCGGCGGCCTCGTCGTCTTCCCCACGGAGACCGTCTACGGCCTCGGGGCCGATGCGGAAAGCCCTGCCGCCGTGGCCCGCATTTTCGCGGCGAAGGGCAGACCGGCTGATCACCCGCTGATCGTGCATATGGCACGGCACGATCACCTTAACCAATGGTCCAGGGATATTCCGCCAGCGGCCTTCGTCCTCGCGCGGCGTTATTGGCCAGGTCCACTTACCTTGATTCTGCACCGTGCCTGCCGCGTGCCCGATGGGGTCACCGGTGGTCAGGATACGGTAGGACTGCGGGTTCCCGATCATCCCCTCGCCCTGATGCTGCTCGAAGCTTTTGGCGGCGGCATCGCCGCCCCTTCGGCCAACCGCTTTGGCCAGGTAAGCCCCACCACGGTAGCACATGTGCGCGAGGAACTGGGCGATGCCATGGACTTCATCCTGGACGGCGGGCCCTGCCGGGTGGGCATCGAGTCCACCATTCTCGATCTGAGTGGGCATCAGCCCCGGCTGCTGCGTCCCGGCGCGATTACGCTTGCCGAGATCGAAGCGGTCCTGGAGCAGTCCGTCATCTCGCAGGGAAATGATGCGCTGCGGGCGCCGGGGATGCTGCGCTCCCATTACGCCCCAAGAACCCCTCTCTACCTAGTGCGGACGGGGCTTCTGAAAGCGGAAATATGCTGGCGCATCAGACAGGGACAACGCATCGGGGTGCTGGCGATGCCCGCCACGCAGTTACCCGAATCCTGCCTCCGGCACCATATGCCGCCGCATCCGGCGGGATGGGCCCGCGAACTTTACGCGCAGTTGCGCGCTCTGGATCAGCAAGCGCTCGATGGTCTGTTGATCGAGGCACCACCTAGCGGCGCGGACTGGCAAGCAGTAAGCGACCGACTGGTGCGCGCCGCATCAGCGCATACGGCCTTGCGTTTCTAACGTTCAATCTGTTACGGCCCCCTTACTGGCCGAGGAAACCAATTTGGCGTACTTCGCCAAAACGCCGCGCGTGTGGCGCGGTGGGGGTGCTCGCCAGAGGGCGCGGCGACGTCCGATTTCTTCATCAGACACGTTGAGTTGTAGCAAACGCTGTCCGGCGTCTATAGTCACCGAGTCTCCCTCGATGACTAGTGCGATCGTGCCCCCCACTGCGGCTTCCGGCGCGACATGACCGACTACCATGCCGTATGTGGCGCCGGAAAAACGGCCGTCCGTAATAAGGCCAACGGAATCGCCCAATCCTTCGCCGATAATCGCCGAGGTAGGGGATAACATTTCGCGCATACCGGGTCCGCCCCTGGGCCCTTCGTAGCGGATGACCACGACATCGCCGGGCTTGATTTTCCGCGCCAGGATCGCTTCCATGCACGACTCCTCGGATTCAAAAACCCGTGCCGGGCCGGTGATTTTGTGCGCCATGAAGCCGGTGGTTTTCGCCACCGCACCCTCGGGCGCAAGATTGCCCTTCAGGATGGCAAGATGCCCTTGGACATAAATTGGATTATTCCACGGACGTATCACCTCCTGATCCGTACGCGCTTCGCTCGGCACATCCCGTAAAACTTCCGCAAGCGTCTGACCGCTGATGGTCAGCGCATCGCCGTGTAATACGCCGCGGGCTAGCAATATTTTCATCACCTGTGGAATGCCGCCCGCCCGATGCAAATCGGTGGCGACGTAGCGGCCCGATGGTTTCAGGTCGCAGAGTACCGGCACACGCCCACGCATGGTCTCGAAATCATCAAGGGTCAGTGGTACCTGTGCCGCATGCGCAATGGCCAGCAGGTGCAATACCGCGTTGGTGGAGCCGCCCACCGCCATGGCCACCGCAATGGCGTTTTCAAACGCCTGCCGCGTCAATATCTGGCGCGGCAGGATTTGTTTTCGGATGGCGTTTACCAATACCTCTGCGGACTGCGCCGCACTTTCCGCTTTTTCCGCATCCTCCGCCGCCATAGTGGAGGAGTACGGCAAGCTCATGCCCATGGCTTCGAAGATGGAAGACATGGTATTTGCGGTATACATGCCGCCGCAGGAGCCTGCGCCAGGGCAGGCGCGACGCTCGATTTCCAGCAGTTCTTCATCGTCAATTTTATGGACGGTGTGTTGCCCCACCGCCTCAAAGGCACTCATGATAGTCAGATCTTGGCCTTGGTAGTGGCCCGGCTTGATGGTGCCGCCATAAACGAAAATTGCCGGAATGTTCATGCGGGCAATGGCGATCATTGCGCCTGGCATGTTCTTATCGCAGCCGCCGAGAGCGAGCACGCCGTCCATGCTCTGGCCTTGACACACCGTTTCAATGGAGTCGGCAATCACTTCGCGCGACACCAGAGAATATTTCATGCCGGCGGTACCCATCGCAATTCCATCGGAAATGGTGATGGTGCCAAACGTTTGCGGCATCACACCAGCCGCTTTGAGCGCCGCTTCCGTACGCGCGGCAAGGGCGCCGATGCCGATATTGCAAGGCGTGATGGTACTATGTGCGTTCGCCACACCGACAATAGGTTTATCGAAGTCCTGATCACCAAACCCTACCGCACGCAGCAGGGCCCGGTTGGGCGAGCGCTGCACGCCCTGCGTAATCGTCTTGCTTCTGCGGTTGTCAGACATCATTATTCTCCTGAGGGCAGTTCGAAAAACTAGCCATTTCCAGTACGGAATCCCGCGGATCAGCACGCTGCCTGCTCATGTCAGTACCGTCCACACCATCGTTTTTCCGGCGCGCAGCGGCACGACCGTGTCCTTCCCGAAATGCAGTTCTTCCGGCACCGTCCAACTTCGCTGCTCCAGGGTGATGGTGTCCCGGTTGCGCGGCAGCCGGTAAAAATCGGGCCCGTGGAAGCTTGCGAAGGCCTCTAACCGGTCGAGCGCACCGGCGCACTCGAAAATTTCCGTATACAGTTCCAATGCAGCATGCGCGGTATAGATGCCAGCGCAGCCGCAGGCGGACTCCTTGGCCTGACGCGAATGCGGCGCACTGTCGGTGCCAAGAAAGAACTTCGGGTTGCCGCTCGTGGCTGCGGCGACAAGCGCTGCGCGTTGCGTCTCCCGCTTCAGGAGCGGCAGGCAGTAATAATGTGGCCGTAACCCGCCATCGAATAGCGCATTGCGGTTGAGCAGCAAATGGTGCGCAGTAATCGTCGCAGCGACGTTGTTGGGGGCCTGCCGAACGAACTCGACCGCCGCACGTGTGGTGATGTGCTCCAGCACCATGCGTAGGCCGGGAAAATCGCGCGTCAGCGGCATGAGGTGCCGGTCGATGAACACCGCCTCACGGTCAAACACATCCACCGTCGGATCGGTCACTTCGCCGTGCAGCAACAACGGCAGATCCAGCTTTTCCATGGCCGCGAGCACCGAATAAGCACGCCTCAGATCAGTCACGCCATGCTCGGAATGGGTGGTCGCGCCGGTCGGGTAGTACTTGACCGCCTGCACAAAGCCACTGTTTTTTGCCTTCGCGATCTCGGACACCGGCATATTGTCCGTGAGATAAAGGGTCATGAGCGGCTCGAAGCACAGCGTC
This sequence comes from Pseudomonadota bacterium, assembly GCA_021839095.1. The sequence goes on from JAKCBU010000018.1 coordinate 6,845, forward strand.
GCCGGCAGCGCAGCGAGGATGCGCTCATGGTAGGCATGCGCCAGATCCACTGTGGTGATCGGGGACGGGAGATTGGGCATGATAATGGCGCGCGCAAAACGCCTCACCGTGTCGGGGAGTACCGCGGCCATCATCGCGCCATCCCGAAGATGGAGATGCCAATCGTCGGGGCGTATGAGAGTTAGTCGCTTCACCCTTGCCACCTTCCTGGTGCACAAAGTCGCAGTATAACCATCCGGGTTGGATTTTACCGTGTCCATTTTTTCAATGGCATGACAATTCGTCCTGTAAGGACAAAGCACCCGTATCCGGGTCGTAATAAATCGGGCCTGCTATCCGAAGCGGGTATAGAAAATTCAGTTGTTCGATCTCTGCATGCACTTGCTCCATTGGCGTGCCACGCGCGAAGACCGGTAAATAAGAGCCAACTGTTCTGGCGTCTCCCTGCGTAAGTGCAATCAGCGCATCGAGCACTAGATTGTGGGAAAGGGCCATCCCCTCATTGGTCTCCAAGCATACCGCCTCCATCGAGGCGACTGACCAGACACCCGACAAGGCAAAAATCTCCCGCATCGTTAGAAAAAGGGTCTGAGTGGCAGACAACGGGCGTACCCACTCTTGAGGAAGACTGGTGATTATGTGCCCATCCACCCAGGTCCCCAAGAAACGTTCGTTGGCATAGGGATCACTTTGACGACTGCGACAAAATGCAAGAAACTCCTCGACCTGCTGGCATGCACTGGCAAGGTCGTCTGTTCTCCGAACGAAGAGAAACAGACGCGTTACTGAAATATCCCGCACTGTTTCGGTAATCGTAGTCATCATAACGCAATACACCTCCATTCGGGCTGTCGTCACATGGCTGCCATGCCGTTTTGGCCTCATGGATTGCACCAGTCGCAGTGACTCGCGGGAGCGGCCTTCTCCAGACGTTCCCGCGCGACCTGGTGGCCACACCTGCTACAACGGTGGATGTCCGCCCGGGTATCCCGGGTCGCGGCGCCGCAATCTTCGCAAGGCAGACCGGGGACGCGCTCTACCATCTGGAATCCGGGCGTGTTGCAGACCGGGCATGGGGTACCAAGCTTGTCTGCGAGATCTCGTGTAGCCGAGGCAATGATTTCCATGCGCGTGGGGTTCATATGTGCACGTACGTCGGTTTCCAGGAAGACGCAGCCGTTATCCGACTCGCCGCGAGCCCAAAAAAAGGCCTCATGCAGCGATTCCCAGTCGGCAATTTCTTTGCGGACGCGGGAGTCATCCTCATGGCGCGGGCGCACTACGATCCCGTGTTCGGGAAAATCTATCGCACGGGCGAATGCCTCAGCCTGCTCCCAGTTGGCAGAGAGCAGATGAGAGAAGTTGGCTCTACCCGAGGCAATACCCACCACTTCGATCCCAAGTGCATCGTCGATCCAGACGAGCATTTCTACGTTCAAGGAAAACAGCCCGGTAAACGGGTCCGGTCCGAAGCTGCCTTCGCTTGCGAGCCCCAAGGGCAAATTCGCCAACTCCATGCCGATGCGTGCCTTTTTCCGCGCCGCCTCGATCTGGGTGCCGGCACGGGGGACGTCACGGGTAAAGGTACCCAACTGGTCCGTGTCAAAGCCTGTCACCAGTGAAACTTCGCAGCCAATGGCGGAAGCCAGTATAGGAGTAACGACTTTCTCCTTGCCGTGCTGGGTAAGTAGAGCCACGCTTGAATCTTTGTAGATGGCGTTTTTCAAACGCGAATATTTTGCATGCTCTATCTCACGCATTTGACGACATGGCTCCCAAAAAAGCACAAGCCATGGGGTTGCCATGGCAACCCCGACTTCATTTGGTCAATCCGCCACGTTCCAGTGGGTTCCAATGTGGCCGGCACGAAGCCATGCCAAGTAACGGCGAGCTTCATAGATGCTGAGATGAGACGGTTCCTGATTGCGGTGATAACGTACACAGACATAATGCCCTGCCGCACGCGCGTGGGCGCCATTGAATTCGTCATGGAACGGCACCTCCGTTGACGAAATAGCATCAATGTCCTGTGCTAGTTCGAAAGCCGAAAGCCTCAAGTCTTCTGCGGGTCTTACCATCTGCCTGAAAAGCGACATAAAACCTCCCATTGCTCCATTCAAGAGCGGATCATCCGGAACACTCATTGCGTTGGTCACGGGACCTCATGGCTCGCACCCGATATCACGCGGGGAAAATACTCATCATCGGGTCCGTCAGCGCGCATAGAGGACGTTGACTGGAATGCAGTATGGGAGAAACAACTGATTGATAAAAGTTAAATATATTTACTGTTGCAGTTAATAAAGATTAAATGTAATCGAGTGCGCTGGTCAGCAAGCGTTTCCATCTAATGGGGTTTACTCGTTGCCCATCACGCTACGCACCTACAGGCCCTTCAACTTATGGACGTACAAAATTTTTCTGGTGGCCCCTATCTATTCGCCGCGCAGCCTCCTGTAGCATCGGTACCCAGCTTTCCTGGCGACGCTCAATAGGCGCGGAGATACTAAGGCCGGCATTCCAGGGCAATCGGCTGCGGAGCAGTACGCCGAGACAACCGACGCCAATCTCGGCTTCCTCATTGTCCAGCGCATAGCCACGTTCAAGTCCGCTTCGGGCGTTTTCCCAGAGGGCATCGGCCTGGCACAGGGTATGAACAGTAAGCGCCGGCAAGCCGGTGCGGGTAGCGTAACTTCGGACAGCAGCTTCGCCATTCAGCGCCAGCATGAGCTTGCCGACGGCGGTGGTATGTAGCGGCGCGCGACTGCCGATCACCTGCTCCACCCGCATCATCCGCGACGAGGTGGCGCGCTCTACATAGATCACTTCATCGCCCTCCTGGATGGTAAGGTTCACCGTCTCCTGCACCTGATCGCGCAGCCAGGCCATGATGGGCCGGGCAACGGCGCGTAGGTCGCTGCGGCCATGGGCCAGCTGTGCCCAGTCTTGCAAGCGCGGGCCGAAGCGGTAATGGCCGCCAGCATCGCGAGCGATCAGTTGGTTGTCCTGTGCTGAGGCCAGAATGCGGAAGGCGGTGGAGGGTGCGAGTCCGGTGATGGCGGCGAGTATTTTGAGTGGTGCGCTCCCCCCTTCCGCCGCGAGGGCATCCAGCAGAGCACGCAAGCGGGCGATCACCTGGATGGAGGAGTTTTTATCGGTGGTAGATGTTGACATAAATTATTCCGTATTATGGAAACGATTACCCATTGCGGAATCATATCGTCTTGCTTAGAGTGGATGCAATTTCTTTTTGTCACAGGATGATCGCTCTATGACCGCCCATACCGCTCTGCCCGCCAGCGCCCCTGCTTTTTGCGCCGGCATGTTCCACTTTGGTGAATCCTGGCCGAATTTCCCGGAGTATGGCCGCAGTGCCGCCATAGCGACCGGACGCAAGGCCATTCCCAATCCTGCGGCCATAGAAGCCGTCTACCAGACCCTGCTCATGGCTGATGCCCTGCGTTACTGCACTTTACAGATCTGCGCCGCCAAGTCCTCAGGACATCCTGGCGGTTTTGCCTCCAGTACGGAGGCGTATGCCGCGCTGGTGATGCTCGGCCACACCAACATCGTCACCGAAGTAGGTCACCACGCTCCGGGTTTCTACAGCGCCATGTTCCTTGACTGTTCCCTGGAGGAAATGGGTATCCGCGACATGAACGACATGATGGCGCGTTTCCGCGAACAGCATGGCCTGCTCGGCCATCTCTCCGGAGCAATCCCTGGGCTGCTGGCTCCCGCGGGCCCGTTGGGGCAGGGACAGCACTTTGCCATGGCGGGCGCATTGCTGCACCCTGGCACCCTCTTCCCGGTGACCATCGGTGACGGCGGTTTTGGGGAGCCTTATGTATTGAGCGCCATGAAGCACTTTCACTTCGCTTATCCGAGGGTTACCAATTATCTGCCGGTGCTGGTCTGGAATGGCTTTAGTCAGGAACATCACTCCATGGTTTCCCTGATGACGAATGACGAGATGATCGCCTACTGGCGCGCCCATGACTTCGACGAAGTCATCCTGGTGGATGCCAAGAACTTCGACGATGCCGGTCAGGAAGGTGCCTATGTCGACTCCACGCGCTTTTCCTTTGACCAGCGGTTGGCCTTCATGGAAGCGGTGCTGACCGGCATGGCCAAGGCGGCGGACGGCGCCCTGGGGGGCCGCCACACAGCCTTCATCCTCAAGCAGATGAAAGGTGCGGGCGTGCATGTGCTGGGGGCAAAATCCCATAACCTGTATCCCAAAGACACTCCGGATTCCCCGGAAATCAAGGCTGCCCTGGAGTGCCGCGCCCTCAGTCCTGAATCCTGGGCGCTGGTGCGCGAAAACTTCTCGCGTGCCGGGGGCGGCCCCGCCGCCAAGACGGCGGTAACCGAGCAAGTGCTGGAAATCGCCAAGCTGGGCGAGTTCCCCCTGGAGAATTTTGCCTTAGGCGAACCAGTCGTACCCGCCACAGCCATGGGCGCATTGGTGGCCTGGGTGGGACGGCAGGATCCGCGCTTTGTGGTGACCAATGCCGACGGCAACGAAGCCTCGGCCATGAAGAACATCAATGACGCCCTGAAAATCCGCCACCCCACGGAAGACCCGCTCTATAACCAGC
>JAKCBU010000019.1 GCA_021839095.1 Pseudomonadota bacterium
GGTTGACCCCGATTTCCTCCGGGGAGCGCGCGCGGATCGCCTCTCTGCTGGCACAACGCCGCGCCGGCGTCCCGCTGGCTTATTGCCTGGGGGAATGGTCTTTCTATGGAATGGACCTGCAAGTGACTCCCGATGTACTCATACCGCGCCCGGATACCGAAGTGCTGGTGACGTGTACCTTGGAGGGATTGCCGGAGCGCGCGCGGGTGCTGGATCTGGGTACCGGTTCCGGTGCGATCGCCCTGGCGATCGCGGTGGCGCGACCTCACGCGGAGATTTGGGCGGTGGAGCGCAGTCCCGCCGCGCTGCGAATCGCGCGCATGAACGGGGTCACGCGCGCGCCGCAGGTGAGTTGGTTGCAAGGAGACTGGTACGCCCCACTGGGCGCGGACTTGCGCTTCGACCGGATCGTGGCCAATCCCCCTTATCTCCGGGAGGACGACTCCCATCTCCCCGATTTGCGGCATGAACCGCGAGAGGCCCTGGTAGCCGGTCCCGGCGGGTTGGAATGTCTGGGCCACATCATTGCGGGCGCGTCCAGTCATCTCCTGCCGCAGGGCGTTCTGTTGCTGGAACACGGTGCGGATCAGGGTGCGGCGGTGCGCACCCTCTTTGACGACGCCGGTTTTAGCGCCGTGCAAACGCGTCATGATTTGGCCGGGCGGGCGCGCGTGACATTGGGGGTCGGGGCGTAACCATGCCCGAGTTACCCGAAGTCGAAGTGACCCGTCTGGGTGTCGCCCCGTATCTGCTGGGACGACATCTAGAGGGGGCGATCGTGCGCGATCGGCGCCTACGTCTGCCCGTGAATGCGGATCTCGCCGAGCGGGTGACGGGGCAATGTCTGCTGAACCTGCGGCGGCGCGGTAAATACCTTCTGCTCGATCTGGAGCAGGGGAGCGTCCTCATCCATCTCGGGATGAGCGGGCACCTGCGCATCCTCCCGCGCGCCGCCCCGGTGCAGAAGCACGACCATGTCGATCTGCTTTTTGCGCATGATCTGTGCCTGCGTTTCCATGACCCGCGTCGTTTTGGTGTGGTGCGCTGGCTGGTTGATGCGGACGATCATCCGCTCATCCGGTATCTGGGACCAGAGCCTTTGGGAGAGTATTTCACCGCGGAATACCTCTATCGGTGCAGTCGCGGGCGTCAAGCGGCGATTAAATCCCTGCTCATGGATGCCCGTGTGGTGGTGGGGGTCGGGAATATTTATGCCAACGAAGCGTTGTTTGCGGCTGGTATTGATCCACGCCGCAGCGCCGGGCGTATCGCACTGCCACGTTACGCCAATCTGGTGCGAAGCGTGCGCGATGTGCTGGAGGCGGCTATCGTCCAAGGAGGAACGACGCTCCGTGACTTTACCCGGCCCGATGGCAAGAATGGTTATTTTCGACTATCTCTGGCGGTGTATGGACGGGAAGGGGAGCCATGCCCACATTGTGGCACATCATTAGCGGGCGCTCGTATCGGTGGGCGGGCGACGGTCTTCTGTCCGCGATGTCAGCATTGACCAGGGGGGAGTACTCGTGAGTGAGGAGCGGTCGTTGGATACATCCCCCATTTTGCAGGGGTTGTGCGCACTGAATGGGTGGCGTCAGGAGGTTATCGCCGGCCTGCACGCGATGGCGGCGATGACGACGGATCTGGGCTTGTTGCCTAGCGGGATCATGCTGCAGATGGAGACTTTGGCCTACGAAACGGAACGAGACAGCTTACGCATCGCTTTTGTGGGCGAGTTTTCCCGCGGTAAGACGGAGCTGATCAATGCCCTGTTCTTTTCGGACATGGGCACTCGTCTGCTGCCCTCCAGTTCCGGTCAGACGACCATGTGTCCGGTGGAAATCCGAGGCGCGCCCCAAGGGCGGCCCGGTCTGCAGCTTTTGCCTATCGCCAGTCGCAGTCTTGATGTCAGCATCGAAAAACTCAAAAGAGCGGGAAGCGCCTGGACGCGTTTGCCATTGTCACTGGAAGAAAAAAACGAACGCACCCAGACCCTGGCCCATCTCACGGAAACGGTCTGTGTAACGGTGGAGGAAGCCCGTCGCATCGGACTCTGTCCGCCGCTCAATCGGACGCCCAAGGATCGCGAGCGTACGGTTTGTCCTTCCTGTGGCCTGGGCAAGGTGCTGATCCCGCGCTGGCGTCACGCCGTGCTCTATTTGGCGCATCCCATGCTGGACGCCGGCCTCACCGTGTTGGATACCCCCGGACTCAACGCCATCGGCGCAGAGCCGGAATTGACCTTCGGCATGCTCGCCGACGCGGATGCCATTATTTTTGTGCTGGGTGCCGATACCGGCGTCACCCAAAGTGATCTGACCATCTGGGAGCAGTACCTGATGCGTAACCCGCAGCAGAAGCAGATTGTGCTCCTCAACAAGATTGACACCCTCTGGGACGAATTGCGTGACGGGTCGGAGGTGACGGCGGAGATCCGTCAGCAGGTGGAGAAGACCGCGCTACGGTTGCATGTCCATCGCGAACAGGTGATCCCGGTTTCTGGTCAGAAGGGGCTCGTTGCTCGTGTCCGCCAGGACCAGGAGTTGCTTGAACGCAGTGGAATGGCCGCGTTGGAGCGAGCCATCGCGGAGGTGTTGTTGCCCGCGCGGCGCCGGGCCATTCGGGCAAAGTGCCGGACCTTGGTAGAGCGCGCCGTGATGGATCAAAAAAATCTGTTGCGCGAACAAATCCATAGTATCCAGGCGCAGAGCGAAAGTGTGCGCGGGCTCAAAGACCGAACAGCCGAGAAAGTGCCGAAACTTGTGGCGCAGCACCAGCAGTTGCTCAAAAATTTTGAACGCGACCGGCAGGCTTTCGAGGGGAAAAAGGCCGCTTTTCGGCAGGCAGCCGAGGAGCACTTGTTGGTTCCTCTGGCACCGAACGCCTTCGATATGGTGATCAGTAACGCCAAAGCGGAGATGCTGTCGGCGTGGACGACGGCGGGTATCGTTGACCGGTTCAAGAGCTTTTTCGGTGAGGCGATCGCCCATTTTGACAAGGCACTACAGGGCGCGCAGCAGGTCTCGGCCCTGGTGGCCGGCGAATATCAGGTGCTGCAGGACCGCTACCGTTTGCCGGCCTTGGGCGCGGTGCCTTACGCCATCATGCCGCGACGGGCGGAGCTCATGGATATGGCGGACAACTATGAACGCTTTGGCATGATGCTGGAAATCGCCGTGAATACCCAGAGCGCCGTGGTGCGCAAAGCCTTTTTGACCGTGGCCGGCCGGACGCGCGATTTCATCGTGGAAACCCGTCGCGAGGCCGAGACCTGGGTCGACGAAATCATGACGGTCATGAACCGGCAGATGGAGCTTTTCCACGACAAGGCCGAGGAAGAACTGAACGCCCTGCAAACCATTGCCCAGACCATGGGTAGCATCGATACGCGCATTCAGCAGTTGCAACAGACCCTGCAGACCCTGCAGGCGCAAATGATGCGCCTTGACCAACAATCCGCTCCGTTGCTGAATCTGTTGGGGGAGCCCGTCAGCACTGCCCTGTGATCTGTAGAAATTTGTACCGCAAAGCTTCCGGCGCCTCCACATGATCCGGATCACCGAAGATGCAGTCCACCGGACAGACTGCTTTGCACTGCGGGGTGTCGTAATGTCCGACACACTCGGTGCAGAGTTCGGGATCGATGACATAAATCCGTGGACCCATGCTGATGGCGTTGTTCGGGCACTCGGGCTCGCAGACATCACAGTTGATGCACTGGTCGTTGATCAGTAGGGACATCATAACCCTCCTCAAAGGGGACCCCGTATTCTACTTTTCCGCGGCCCCGGGGTCTATTCCGCCGGAAAATGCCGTTTGAGCGCCTCTGCAACCACGGGCTGAACGAACGCCCCCACATCCCCCCCCAGACGGCTGATTTCGCGCACCAGGCTGGACGACAGAAAGGTGTGTTGATCGGAGGTCATCAAAAAGAGGGTCTCAATCTGGGCATCCATGCGCCGGTTGATGGAAGCCAACTGAAATTCATGTTCAAAATCCGATATGGCACGTAGTCCCCGAAGGATGAGATGGGTACCCTCCTCCTGGAGCAAATGGATCAGCAGACCGGGAAAGGGTCGTATCCGCACTCCCGGAATCCCGTCCAGGGTCGCTTCCGCAAGGGTGACCCGCTCCGCCAGCGGAAAGATGGTCTTTTTTGCGGTTTGCGCGGCCACCGCGACCACCACTTCGTCGAAGAGCGCTGCCGCTCGTCGCACCAGATCCTCATGACCGTGGGTGATGGGATCGAAGGTGCCCGGATAAATGATCCGGCGTTTTACGCAGGGTTCAGACATGGCGATGCTCCGGCGACGTGGTATAGAGGACATAATGCGCATCTCCACAGCGACCGCGTCGGTGCATCCGCCAGTGGGTGGGCAGCAAGGTATCATCCCATCGCTCCGTCGTGGAGGTCTCCAGGTACAGCCAGCCACCCGCAGCGAGGCTCGGGCCATTCCACAAAAACGGCGCCATCCGCGCCGGCCAGCCCTGGTCAAAGGGCGGGTCCGCGAAGATGAGGTTGAATGGAGCGGTACAGTGCTGCAGATATTTGAGCGCATCGACGCCCGCCAGCTGCTGTGGAGCCACTCCGCAAGCCGCCAGATTGCGGATCAGCAACTGGCGATGCCGTGGGTTTTTTTCAATGAACACCACCTCCTGAGCACCTCGGGACCAGGCCTCCAGGCCCAGCGCACCGCTGCCCGCAAAAAGATCCAGCACGCGCGCGTCGGCGACGTGCCCGCCCAGCCAGTTGAACAAGGTCTCGCGTACGGCTCCCGGTGTGGGGCGCAGGGATCGACCCGCGGGAGTCAGCAGCCGCCGTCCGCGACATCGGCCAGCGATGATGGAGACGCTCATCGGGCGTGGTTCCGGAGACGGACACACCGGTAATGGTGCTGGCCGGCGTCCTGTACATTGTTCCATTCCGATCTTCGGTGGATAATGTGACGATTCATACGTGTCTGAGGTCTGCTCAACCCAATGGCGTTCGACTGGTTCAAGCGTAACAAACGCACACCTGCGGAGGAAACGCCCGTTCGGGAGATCGTTCCGCTCTCTGAAGCGGTTCCGCCCGTTGACGAAGAAGCGCTGGAACATCATCCCGACGCGTTCCAAAAGGGATTCTTCTCCCGCATCCGGGAGGGATTGACGCGAAGCCGGGAGCAGTTGACCGATGGGATGGGGCGTCTGGTATTCGGCAAAAAGGTCATCGATGCTGAATTGCTGGAAGACTTCGAAGCTCTGCTGCTGCAGGCCGATCTGGGATCCGCCGCCACCCGGGAGATCATGAGCCGGGTGACAGACCGGGTAAGCCGTAAAGAACTCACCGATCCCCACGCCCTGCAGGTGGCATTGCGCGATGCCCTCCTGGATATTCTCCGTCCGTGCGCGCAGCCCTGGGCACCAGAGAAGGGCCGCTCCCAGGTGTTGCTCATGGTGGGCATCAACGGGGCCGGCAAAACCACGACCATCGGTAAGCTGGCCGCGCGCTGGAAGGGGGAGGGCTTTGGCATCGTGCTCGCCGCCGGGGACACTTTTCGGGCGGCGGCTGTCGAGCAGTTGCAAGGCTGGGGGCGCCGGGTACAGGTACCCGTGGTGGCTCAGGGGACGGGCGCCGACAGCGCTTCGGTGATCTTTGACGCCTTGGCCGCGACCCGCGCGCGCGGTAGCGAACTGCTTATCGCCGACACGGCCGGACGTCTGCATACCCAGGGTCACCTGATGGAGGAGTTGAAAAAAATCAAACGGGTGCTCGGCAAACAGGATGCAGAAGCTCCGCAACAGGTTTGGCTGGTGCTGGACGCGAGCACGGGACAAAATGCCCTCAACCAAGCCCGGCAGTTTCATGAGGCGGTAGGGTTGACGGGCCTTTGTATCACCAAACTGGACGGCACCGCGAAAGGCGGCATGGTGGTTGCCATTGCCAAAGCCTTGCCGATTCCTATTCGCTATATCGGAGTCGGGGAGCAGATCGAAGATCTGCGCCCCTTCGACCCCCGGTCTTTTGTCGACGCCCTTTTTGCGGAGCCGAAGTCATGATCGAGTTCATCAATGTCACCAAGCATTATCCGGGACGGCATCACGTGCTCCGCGAGGTGAATCTGCATATGCGCAAAGGCGAAATGGCGTTGCTGACCGGACCTTCGGGAGCAGGGAAGAGCACCTTGCTCAAACTGCTGTTGCGCTTGGAGGAGGTCAGCCATGGTACGTTGAGGGTCAATGGCGTCGATGTCTCCACCTTCAAGCGTCGTCATATTCCCGCCTATCGACGTCGCATCGGTGTCGTTTTTCAAGACCACAAGCTGCTGATGGATCGTGATGTCTTCAGTAATGTGGCGCTTACCCTGCGGGTGGGTGGGCTGTCCGGGCGGCAGATACAGAGCCGGGTCCGGGCCGCACTGGAGAAGGTGGGATTGGGGAATCGGGCGCAGGATTTACCCGCGACCCTGTCCGGAGGCGAGCAGCAACGTGTCGGTATTGCTCGTGCCATTGTCCATACTCCAGAAATTTTGCTCGCCGACGAGCCGACGGGTAATCTGGATGACGCGCTCAGTACGGAAATCCTGGATCTTTTCCGGGACTTCCATTACCACGGTACCACCGTGCTGGTAGCTACCCATGACCAATCTCAAGTCAATCGCCTGGGTCTGCCCGTGTTCCATCTGGAACGGGGCCGTCTGCACATTCCCGAGGAGGGCAAGGCGTGAATCTCCATATGCGGCTGGAGGCGGCGCAAAACGCCCTGCATACCCTGTTGCGTCAACCGGCGGCCACGCTCATGACCGTACTGGCCCTGGCCATCGTTCTGGCACTCCCGGTGGGCCTCTTCGCTGCCCTCAATAATCTCCAACAATTGCTCGGACACTGGCGGGATCAGGCACAGGTTTCCCTGTTCCTGCATCGCGATGCCTCTGCGGCGGATATCGAGAAGCTTCAGGCACTGCTGGAGCATGGCGCGGGTGTGGCGAGCGTACGCTATGTGGGCAAGACGGCTGCCCTGAGAGAGTTTGAACACAACGCCGGGATGGCGGCGGCGATTCAGACCTTGGGTGAAAACCCTCTGCCCGCTTCTTTCGTGGTCGAACTGAACCCCCTGGCGCAAAGTCCCGGCGAACTGCGAACACTGGTGGCGCGTTGGGGTCAGGAACCGGCGGTGGCCAGCGCCCAGTCGGATCTGCGATGGGTGGCGCGTTTGCAGGCCATCCTCGCCTTGGGCAAACGCGCCGTGTGGATGCTTGCCGGCTTGTTGGCGGTGGGAGCGGTGTTGGTCATGGGGAATACGATCCGCCTGCATATCGCGCAACGGCGTGATGAAATCGATATTGCGAGTCTGGTGGGGGCCACCCGTGCCTTCATTCGCCGACCTTTCCTTTATCAGGGCCTGTTTCAAGGGGCCATCGCGGGAGCGCTCGCCTGGGTCATCATTGCCGTGACCGTGTCTGCCTTGCAGGGGCCGGTGGATCACCTGGCGGGGCTCTACGGAACCCAGTTCCATTTGCTGGGACTCAGTTCCGGGCAGGGCCTGATTCTGATCGCTGCCAGTGCGCTCCTCGGTTGGTTGGGTTCACGCCTTGCAGTGGGTCGTCACCTCGACCATACTTTCTCGTGATCCGCCATTCCACGGCATGCGTATGAAAGCGCGGACGGGGAGTCTCATGTACCGGACGCCATGCGGGCAGCGGGCGCCGTGAAACGGAACGTCCGGCCATATCCAGAGTCCAATGGTATATAACTTGGCATGAGGATTGCTATGAAAGAGCTTGCGATAGCCAGCAGAGATTTGATCAGCACCGACGGGCTGGCGGCGTACCTGCGTTTTGTGAATGCCCAACCACTCCTCGAACCGGAGGAAGAGCAGGATCTCGCCCTGCGCCTGCGTGACCACGGCGATGTGGATGCGGCCAAAAAACTGGTGCTCAGTCATCTGCGTTTCGTAGTGCGGGTGGCGCGCGGATACCGGGGTTACGGGCTGCCCGAGGCCGACTTGATCCAGGAAGGCAATATCGGGCTGATGAAGGCGGTGAAACGCTACGATCCCGATCATGGGGTGCGCCTGGTTTCCTTTGCCGTGCACTGGGTCAAGGCGGAGATGCATGAGTTTATTCTCCGCAACTGGCGTATTGTCAAAGTGGCTACCACCAAGGCGCAGCGCAAGCTGTTCTTCAACCTCCGCTCCAGCCGGAGTCATACGGGCTGGCTGAGTGGCGAGGAGAGTGCCGCCATCGCCGACGATTTGGGGGTGAGTCAGGACCAGGTGCTCGAAATGGAAGGGCGTATGTCCGGGCATGATTATTCGCTGAGTTTCGAACCCGATGAAGAGGGCGAGGGCGGGCGTGTCCTGGATCTCACCGATCCCGCCGAATCTCCCGTGGAGCAACTGGCGGAGCAGGACTGGGATCAGCATCAGCATGAGGCGTTGCACACGGCGTTGCTGGCTTTGCCGCGGCGGGATCGCTACATCATCGAAAATCGCTGGCTGAGTGAGGATCCGAAGACCCTACAGGCCTTGGGGGATGAGTTGGGTGTGTCGGCGGAACGGGTGCGCCAGTTGGAGAAGAGTGGTATGACTAAACTGCGTCGGCAGATGTTGGCGACGACGGCGGCTTGAGCGCAGTCCTGCTCTTCCTGCCGATGCCGACCCCGCCCGTGGGTAGAGGGGCCCTTGGCGGCGGGAGATTGACGGTTCACAAGATATAGCGTGACAAGTCTTCATCCTGTGCCAGATCGTTCAGGCGGCTATCCACGTAAGCGGCGTTGATTTCCAGGGTGATGTCGCTGTGGTCCGGCGCGGTGAAGGCGATTTCCTCCAGTAGCCGTTCCATGACGGTATGCAGGCGCCGCGCCCCGATGTTTTCCACCCGCTCGTTGACCTGCTGGGCAATCTCCGCGATGCGTTGCACGCCATCTTGAGTAAAGTGTAATTCCACACCGTCGCTGGCCAGCAAGGCGCTGTATTGCCGGACCAAGGCGTTCTCGGGCTCCCGCAGGATGCGGACCAGATCCGCGGCGCTGAGGGCCGCTAGTTCCACGCGAATGGGCAGTCGTCCCTGGAGTTCGGGGATCAGATCTGAAGGCTTGCTGAGGTGGAAGGCGCCGGAGGCTATGAACAGGATGTGATCGGTTTTCACCACCCCGTAGCGGGTACTTACATTAGAGCCCTCCACCAGTGGTAGCAGATCCCGCTGCACCCCTTCCCGGGAGACATCCGCACCCTGCTGGCTTCCGGCGCGCACCGCCACTTTGTCGATTTCGTCAATAAAGACGATGCCCCCGGACTGTACGCGATCCAGGGCGACAGCGCGGACCTCTTCCTCGTTGACCAGTTTGGCCGCTTCCTCATCGGTGAGCAGGCGCTGCGCCTCGGCCACGGTGACGCGGCGGGTGCTGGTTTTGCCGGGGGTTATGTTCGCAAACATATCGCGTAACTGGTTGGTCATTTCCTCCATGCCGGCAGGTGCCATGATCTCCACCCCCCCTTTGGGGGTGTTCACCTCTATCTCGATTTCCTGCGCGTCGAGTTTGCCTTCGCGCAACATCTTGCGAAATTTCTGGCGGGTGCCTTCATCCCCGCGGGGCACGGAGCTATCGCGCGGACCGGGAATGAGGATGTCGAGGATGCGTTCCTCGGCCAGTTCTTCAGCACGTTGACGCAGCGCGGCCTGACGCTCGCTGCGCACCATCTCCACGGCGGTCTCTGTCAGGTCGCGGATAATGGATTCCACATCCTTGCCGACATAACCCACTTCCGTGAACTTGGTGGCCTCCACTTTGATGAAGGGCGCGTTAGCCAATTGCGCCAGACGCCGCGCGATTTCCGTTTTGCCCACGCCCGTCGGCCCGATCATCAGGATGTTTTTAGGCGTGATTTCCTGATGCAAGGGCGGTGGCACCTGTTCGCGCCGCCAACGGTTGCGCAGGGCGATGGCCACGGCGCGCTTGGCCTCGGACTGACCGATGATGTATTTGTCCAGTTCCTGGACGATCTCGCGGGGAGTCATTTCGGACATGCTCATAGTTCTTCAATCGTCTGTTGGTGGTTGGTATAGATGCAGATGTCGCCGGCAATATCGAGAGCACGCTCGGCGACGGCGCGGGCGGGCAGGTCGCTGTTTTCCAGCAGGGCGCGGGCCGCGGACAGCGCGAAGGGGCCACCGGAGCCAATGGCGATGATGCCGTATTCCGGCTCCAGCACATCGCCTTGCCCGGTGATGATCAGGCTTTGCTTGTCGTCGGCGACGGCCAGCATGGCTTCCAGACGCCGCAGTACCCGATCCGTGCGCCACTCCTTGGCGAGTTCCACGGCCGCCTTGGCCAACTGGCCAGGGTGGGCCTTGAGTTTGGCTTCGAAGCGTTCCAGCAGGGTGAAGGCATCGGCGGTGGCTCCCGCGAAGCCGGTCAGGACGCCGGGATCGATGCGTCGCACCTTGCGGGCGTTGCCCTTCATGACCGTATTGCCGAATGTCACCTGACCATCTCCGGCCATGACCACGTTGGCACCCCGTCGTACGCAAAGGATGGTCGTCCCGTGCAGTTGCGGTGAATCTGTCATATTTTTTCCCCGGAAAGGGTCGAGTCGTGGCCGCTGCGTCGAGACCGCGGGTGCGCCCGATCATAAACCTGCGCCAGTTGTTGATAATCCATATGGGTATAGATGGCGGTGGTGCCGATACCCGCATGGCCCAGATATTCCTGCACGGCGCGCAAATCACCGGAAGATTGCAGCAGATGGCTGGCGGCACTGTGGCGCAGGGTATGGGGATGCAGTGCCTGTCCCAGCCGCGCCTTGCCCAGTGTCTGCACCCGTATCTGGATGCTGCGCACCGTGAGCCGCTGACCGCGCCGGTTGATAAGGAGCGCTGTTTCCCCATCCGCCGCCACGACCGAACGGGGCACGAGATAGGCGCGGAGGGCTGTCCAGACGGGTTGACCCACCGGCACCACACGTGCCTTGCGTCCCTTACCCAGTACCCGCAGTGTGCCGTCATGGCGATCCAGATCATCCAGGTTGAGTCCCGCCAGTTCACTGACGCGTAGCGCGCTGGAGTACAGCAGTTCCAGGATCAACTGATCGCGCAGGCGGATGAAGCCGTTGGGTGTTTCGTCTGCGCCGGGTACGGAAACGGGAGACTGCATGAGCATGCGGGCCTGGTCCACCGTCAGCCAGTCCGGCAGGCGTTGCCCCGTCTTGGGCATGGTGAGTCCCTGCACGGGATCGCGCAGATCGGGTGCTTGCTGTCGCAGATGCCGGTAGAGGGCGCGCAAGGCCGCGAAACGCCGACGCAAACTGCGAATGGCAACCCCTCGGCTGCGCTCCGCCATGAGGTAAGCGCGCAGGCTGCCGCGCTCTATTTGCGTGATACTCGTCTCGCCGCGTCCTTGTGAAAATCGCGACCAGGCGAGCAGGTCGCGGCGGTAGGCGTCGA
>JAKCBU010000020.1 GCA_021839095.1 Pseudomonadota bacterium
ACAGCACCGGCCAGAATAGATCGCTCAGGCTGCTGATGAGGCTGAGGTGAGCGCTGCCATAGGCGAAAGCAAAGATGGCGAAGCAGAGGGCCGTTAGCCGGCGCAGGCCGAGCAGTCCGCGCAGACGATCCATCAGGGTCGACAAAGGAATGGCGCCGATGCCGATGGGGATGAGCACCGCGCTTCCCCAGAAACCGTTGAAGCCGAGGGTTTCCTCCGCCCAGAGAGGCAGTATGGAGGCCCAGCCCATGAACATGGCCCAGCCCAGGCAGAGTAACAGCAGACCCAGCCAATAATTGCGCCGCCGCAGAAAGTGCAGTTGCAGCAAGGGATGCCGGGTTTCGCTTTCGCGCCAGGCAAAGAGCAACAAGGACACGAAGGCGAACAAGGCCGTTGTGAGAATGAAGGTGGAACGCCACCAGCCATACTGCTCGCCCTGATCCAACACAATCTGCATGCTCATCAGCCCGCCATAGAGCAGGCCGAAACCCCAGGCATCGAAGGGCGGGGCTTGGAGCGAAGTCGGCTCCTTGGGGATGCCCAGGTTGCCGAGCAGCAGGGCGATGCCCCAAAGGGGCAGGGAAAACAGGAAAATACTGCGATAGCCGAGCTCCGTCGCCAGCAGTCCGCCGATCGCCGGCCCGAAGAAGAACGGCACCAGCATGGTGTTGCTCCAGAAGATGGTCACCAGACCATGGTGCTGGCTGGGGCTATGGCGTAAAAAAAGGCTTTGACCCAAGGGAACGAGGAGCCCCGCGGCGATCCCTTCCAGAGCGCGGGACAGCAGCATGATCCAGAGATTCACGGTCACCATGCTGATGAGGGTCCCCACCATGGCCACGGCAACAGCCGCTTGAAAGACGCGGCGCATGCCGAAACGGGCGGTGGTCCAGGGCATGAGGGTGATACCCAGCGACCAGTGGACGATGAAGTAGGTCAGGGTCCAGAGGGCATGGTCGCTGCTGGTGGAGAGACCACCCGCGAGGTACGGGAAGATACCCTGCACCGAGGCGCCATCGAAGGAGCCCATACCAAGGGCGAGGCCCACTCCCGCAAAGAGCGGCCATGTTTCAGACAGGGATTGGGGTGTTTCCACGGTATCTGGATCCTGGGAAGTTGCCCCAATGTAACGCTCACATTAATATTTGACTAATAGATTGATTTATACAGACTCATCGGAAAAGCCAATGAAAATCCATGCGGAAGAATTGCTGACCTTTCTGGCGGTGGCGGAGGCCAACGGCGTGGGTGCGGGTGCCCAGGTGCTGAAGCGCAGTCAGCCCGCTGTTTCCGAGCGATTGCGCACCCTGCAGGCGGCGGTCGGAGAGCCCCTGTATCAGCGGGCGGGACGAGGGATCCGCTTGACCGCGGCGGGGGAGTCCTTGCTGCCCTGTGCACGCCGTCTGCGGGAAAGTCTCGATGCGGTGGAAAACTGGTCGGCACGGCGGCATGCCCTGCAGGAAGGGAGTCTGCGTATCGCAGCCAGCAATACGGTGGCCAATTATTTTCTCATGGAACATCTGGCCCGCTTTCGCGGGCGCTACCCGGGTGTGCAATTGCAACTCAAGACCGGGCCGCTCACGGACAACCTGCCGTTGAGCGCCTGGGATTTGCTGTTTACCGAAGAACAGATAGGGGGCGGCAGCTTGCCTCAGCATATGGAGCAGACCGCTTGGCGGGAGGATGAACTGGTGGCTATTTTGCCGCGAGATCATCCCTGGGTGCGGGAAGGTCGGCAATGGGTGCGTTGGGAGGAGGTGCTGGCGGAGCCCATCGTCTGGCGCGAGGTACATTCAGGGATCCGTCGGCGGGTGGAAGCGGCCATCGCCTGCGCGGGTCTGCGGGCTCGTTACAGCGTGGAGGTTACCGGAGTAGAGGCGTTGCGGGATGCGGTAGCGGCGGGGTTGGGGATCGGCTTTGCCTCGGTGGAGGCCTTGGATAAAGTGCGCTGGCCCTTGGCCTCGCTGCGTCTGGAGCCCCCCCGGGGGTTGTTTTGGACCCTATACCTTATCCGCCCCCGGGCCGATTTTCGGTCGCGGGCGGTACGCGCTTTTCTGGAGTTGCTGGCGGCGGACGGCTGAATCCGTGCGTGCCCGCCTAAAATCCGCCGTCGGCCGTCGCCACCAGGAGAAAAACCCCTGAACCGCCCGCCGGATGCTCCAGCCAGATCATGGGCAGATCGGGGCGGCGGCGAATCAGGGCTTCTTCCGCGTCGCCGGTCTCTACCACCAGGATGCCGCCAGGGCGCAGATAATGCGGAGACTGTTCCAACAGAGGGAGCAGGCAGTCCAGGCCATCGTCGCCCGCGGCCAGGGCGATGCGGGGCTCGTGCTGGTATTCCGGGGGCAGTTGCGCCATGGCCGCGGCATCCACGTAAGGCGGGTTGCTGAGGATGAGGTCATACCGTTGCCTATCCAATGCCGCAAAGAGGTCGGATTGGTGCAGATGCACGCGATCTTCCAGGCCATGGCGCCGGACATTGGCACGCGCCACAGCGAGGGCCTCCGCGGAAATATCCACGGCGTCCACCTCCGCGTCCGGAAAGCGCAGGGCGAGGGTGATGGCCATGCAGCCGGAACCGGTGCCAATCTCTAGAATCCGTTGCACCTGCGACTCCGCCACCCAAGGCGCGAAACCTTCCTCGATAAAGGGCTCGAGCAGGCTGCGCGGAATGAGGACGCGCTCGTCGATGCCAAAACGCAGCCCGGCAAACCAAGCTTCGCCGATGATGTAGGCGGCGGGACGGCGAAGCATCTCCCGTTGGTAGAAGTAATTGAGCGTTACCCGCTTCTCGCTGTCCAGCAGGCGGGCCGCGCCGAATTCTGCAAGGTCTTCCGGCTCCAAGTGCAGCGCCCGCGCGAGCAGCGTGTCGGCTTCGGCGCGGGGATATTGCTGGCCTTGGCTGAAATCGAGCCGGGCAGCGGCAAAACGGCTGGCTCCCCAGCGCCGGTAGTCGATTACCGTATGCAGGGTGGAACGAGCGAGGGCGGCGTATCGTTCGAGATCCATTCAGTCCAACTCCAGCCAGACCGGGCAGTGATCGGAGCCCGTCACCTCGGTGGCGATCCCCGCCCCGCGCAGGCGCGGCAGCAGGCTTTCGTGTATCCAGAAATAATCCAGGCGCCAGCCAATATTGCGGGCGCGGGCGTTGGTGCGTTGACTCCACCAGGAATAGCGCACGGTATCCGGGTACAGGTGGCGGAAGCTATCCACCCAGCCGGCCGCCGCCCATTGGTCCAGGCAGGCGCGCTCCTCGGGGAGAAATCCCGATATTTTCGCATTCTCTTTGGGGCGCGCCAGATCGATGGCCTGGTGGGCGGTGTTGACGTCCCCGCAGAACACCACCGGTCGACCTGCGGCCACCCGGGCGTTGATCCGCTCCAGGAAGGCGCTGTAGAAATCCAGTTTGAAGGCCAGGCGTTCACGATCTTTTTTGCCGTTGGGAAAGTAGACGTTGTACAGATCGAAATCACCACAGTCGGTGACGACCACGCGTCCTTCCCGGTCGAAGCGGGGGATGTCCAACCCTGTTGCCACTGACCGGCAGGGCGCTTTGCTGAAGGTGGTCACGCCGCTGTAACCGGGGCGTTCGGCCACAGCCCAGAAGCCATCGTAGCCCGCCAGCACGGTTTCTGTGGCCGGCAGGCGGTCCGGACCGGTCTTGCTTTCCTGGATACACAGCAGATCCGGTCGCGTCGCTGCGACCCAGTCGCGCAAACCCTTGCGCCAGATGGCGCGCCAACCGTTCACATTCCAGCTAACCAGGCGCATGGCTACGGCCGCTCAACGCATCACCCGTACCGCCAGAAAGTCACCCTCGGCCAGCACCCGCTCCAGGATGGCGCGCCCGGCATCTCCGGCGGTGCCCGCGGTGGCGAGCAGGGTCAGCCCTTCCCGGGCCGCCGTCGGGCTGATCACGCCGTAGCGCAGGGCCAATTGGTAGAGTACAGCGACGCTGATCTCCTGATCCGGTTGCTTGGCCAATTCTCCCTGAAACTGTGCCGACGGGCCGCCATAGAGGAGCAGCTTACGCACATGATCGATGTTGGGAAGTGTTGAGGGATCCATGGTCAATCCTTATGGGTAAATTGTCCGATGACGTGCGTGGGGGCCATGTCTCAATCCTTGTGCTGGGCCGTCCAGCCGTGACAGCGCAGGGACCACGACCCGCCACTTTGTGGTGACGCAAGCCGCGGACCCAGTTCGGTCAGCGCGGCGGCCAGGGCCTCGCGCAGACCCCAGGGCGGGTTGACCAGGATCAGCCCGCTGCCGAAAAGCTGTTCCCGACCTTCCTCCGGCATCTGCAGCAACTCGTAGACGAAGGCTGGCAGACGTTCGCGCAAAGCCTGCCACAACCGCGTGATCGTACCGCGGATTTTTACCGGGTACCAGATGAGATACACCCCTTGCGGCCAGCGTGTATAAGCGCGGATCAGGCTGTCGGCAAGGCGCTTCCATTCATCATGGCGCTCAAAAGGGGGGTCGATGAGGACCAACCCGCGCTTTTCCGGCGGTGGGATCTGCCCGAAGAGCGCGTGATAGCCGTCTTCGGCGAGAATGCTGGTGTGCGGCCGCTTGCCCAGGATTTTCCGTAGGCACGCCGCCACCTCCGGCTGCTGCTCGCAGAGCACCATCCGGTCTCCGGGTCGGAGCAACGCGGCGGCGAGCGCGGGGGAGCCGGGATAATGGCGCAACAAACCGTCTGCATTTTCGTGGCCAACGACTTTCAGCCAGGTGCCGGCCTGCGGCAGGTTGCGCCGATCCGCCCACAGACGCGAAATACCTTGCGGATGTTCGCCCTCCTTACCCAAGGCATAGCGCCCGGCCCCGGCATGGGTGTCGATATAAGCCAGCGGTGTGTCCTTACGGGTCAGGATGTGGAGGGTGAGACTCAGGGCCAGATGCTTGATACAGTCGGCGCTATTGCCGGCATGGTAGTGATGATCGTAATTCATGGGCTGGTTATCGTTTCGGGGTTGGCTTGGGACGATGCTTTCGTCATGATAGCAGAAAGCGGCGACATCCCTGTCAACAGGAGAACCAGAAATGCGACTCTATGCCACGCAAACCAGTCCCTACGCCCGGAAGGTGAGAATCGCCCTCCAGGAAAAAGCCATTCCCTGCACGGTGGAGTGGGTGAATCTCCGCGACCCCGATCACCCCGCGTTGACGCATAATCCACTGGGTAAGATTCCGGTACTTTTACGGAGCGACGGGTCGGCGGTGTATGATTCGACGGTGATCATCCAGTATTTGGAAGTTCTGTATCCTGACCCTCCCCTCCTCCCGCAGGATCCGGACGCGCGCATCGAGGCGTTGCGCATCGAGGCGCTGGCCGGTGGTATCATGGATGCGACGGTGTCCTGGGTGCTGGAGCAGCGGCGTGCGACCGACTGTCAGGATCCCGATGTATTGCAACGCGCCCGGGGCAAGGCGCTTGCCGCATTGGCGGTGTTGCAGGAGGAGACCCGCCTCTGGGTAGACGCGGCCACGGCGCCGGTGTTGTCCCTGGCGCAGATCGCGACGGTCGCCGCCGTGGGTTATGTCGATTTGCGTGCGCCCGACTTCCTGCCGCAGTTCCCGGAATTGATGACCTGGATGCACGCGATGCGCTTGCGTCCCAGTGTTCGTGACACATGGCCCCAGTAATGCCGGTGAAAGTGACCACCTGGAATGTCAACTCCCTCAAAGTCCGGTTTCCGCAGGTACTGGAGTGGCTTGCCGGTGAGCGGCCGGATATCCTCTGTCTGCAGGAAACCAAGCTGGTCGACGCGCGTTTTCCGGTGGCCGAACTGGCGGCGGCGGGCTACCAGTCATTCTATCACGGGCAGCCTACCTACAATGGTGTGGCCATACTCAGCCGGATGGCTCCCGAAGCGGTTTGTTGCGGCTGGCCCGACGGCACGGATGGTCAGGCGCGATTGTGCGCCGCCAGCTTCGGCGCTGTGCGTGTGGTCAATGTCTATGTCCCCAACGGCCAGTCCGTGGATAGCGACAAATATCCCTACAAATTGCAGTGGCTGGCACGTCTGCGTACGTTCGTCGCCGAAGAGTTGCGGCGCTGGCCACAACTTTTGCTCGTAGGGGATTTCAATATCGCCCCTGACGCACGGGATGTTTACGACCCCGTTGCCTGGGGAGAAGGCATCCTCTGCTCGCCCGCCGAGCGGGCCGCCTTGGGCCATCTTCTGGACCTCGGATTGCACGATGCCTATCGCAGCCTCCATCCGGAAACGCGGGAGTGGAGTTGGTGGGATTATCGTGCGGCGGCCTTCCGCCGCAACCAGGGATTACGTATCGATCTGATCCTGGCCTCGACGCCTCTCCTGGCGCGCGCGCAGGCGGTGGTGATCGACGGCGGAGCGCGTGCGGCGGCGCGCCCCTCGGATCACGCCCCCGTCTCCATCACGCTTGGAGATGCGGTGTGATTGGTATCCTGATCGTCAATCTGGGCACGCCCGACGCGCCCACCGCGCCGGCGGTGCGCCGCTACCTGCGCACGTTTCTCAGTGATATCCGGGTGGTAGAGCTGCCGCGCATCCTCTGGTGGCCCATATTGAATGGTCCCGTTCTGCTGACTCGCCCCACCCGCTCGGCGCGGAACTATGCCAGCATCTGGTTGCCGGAGGGCTCTCCTCTGCTGGTGTACAGCCAGCGTCAGTGTAACGCCCTGCAAGCGCGTTGGGCGCGGCGATTCCCCGATGAGGTGCGGGTTGAGCTGGCCATGCGTTATGGGAATCCATCGGTGGCGCGAGGTATGGCCGCCTTGCGCGATGCGGGTTGCCATAAGATTCTGGTGGTGCCTCTCTATGCCCAATATGCCGCAGCCACCACCGCCTCCATTTTCGACGCCGTCGCTCACACCCTGCGCGGTTGGCGGGAGATCCCGGAAATCCGCATGATCCGGGACTGGCACGCTCACCCGGCCTATATCCGCGCGCTGGCGGAAAATATTCGCGCCTGGTGGCAGGAACATGGTCCGGCGGAACGCCTGTTGATTTCTTTTCATGGCCTGCCTCAGGCTTGCATTACCCGGGGGGATCCCTATCGTGCCCAGTGCGAGAAGACCACGGCCCTGCTGGTGCAGGCGCTAGGTTTGTCTGACGACCAGTGGGTACAAAGCTTTCAAAGCCGTTTTGGCGCCGCCAAGTGGCTGAAACCTTACACGGATAAGATGCTCATGGAACTGGGTCGCTCCGGGGTTCGTCGTGTTGACGTCGTTTGTCCGGGCTTCACGGCGGATTGCGTGGAAACGTTGCAGGAGATCGCTATGGAAGGGAAGGAAACCTTCCTGCAGGCTGGCGGCAAGGTGTTGCGTTATATTCCGGCACTCAATGACCACCCGCGGTGGATCGATGCGTTCAGTGAGATCCTGGAGCCCCACTGGCGCTACTGGGAAGATCCGGAACATTTTGCCGTTTCCGCCCAGCCGGGCTAGAATCTCTCCGGCAGAGTCGCTTAGAGTTTCCCCCTTCCTTTCCTACCCTCAATCTATAGGACCAGTGCCATGATGATCAGCAAAGACAAAGTCGTCACTATCGACTATTCCCTGACCGATGAAGAAGGGGAACTGATCGACAGCTCCGTGGGTGAAGAGCCCCTTATTTATCTGCACGGCCACCACGGTATCATCCCTGGTCTGGAGCAGGCCCTGGCGGGGCGCCGCGCGGGCGACAAGTTGCAGGTTTCCATCCCTCCTGAGGAGGGTTACGGCGATTGGGACGAAGACTTGGTCGAAGTGGTGGGCGTGGATGATTTCGACGATCCCGAAGAACTGGAGATCGGTACGCAGTTTGAGACGATGACCGAAGAGGGCTCGCGTCTCGCGACGGTGATCGATATCGAGGGCGATGAGATCACCGTCGACCTGAACCATCCTCTCGCCGGGATGACCCTGAACTTCGATGTGACCGTGCTGGAGGTGCGGGATGCCAATGCCGAAGAATTGGCCCATGGCCATGTCCATGGTCATGGGACTCATGGCGAGGGGCATTGAGAGATCGTTCCCGTATCGGCCACCCCTGCTCCCGAAGAGGGTGAAGGGCCTTGCGTGGCCTGGGGTTGATGTCCGGAAGCAGCGCGGACGGTGTCGATGCCGCCGTACTGGATCTCCAGGTGGCTGGCTGTGCGGGTTACCGGGGAGTATTCAGTAAGCCCTTCGACCCGGGTTTGCGGGCGGAGGTGCTGGCGGCGAACGGCCCGTTGAATGTCGACGCCATGGCGCAGCTGGATCGCCGTCTCGGTGCCTGTTACGCGGAGGTGGCACAGGAAGCCATCGTTCGTCTCGGTCCCGTGGACTTTATCGCCTTGCATGGCCAGACCATTCGCCACCAGCCGCGTGCGGTACCCGGCTTTACCCTGCAGATCGGTGCGGCGGCGGACGTTGCCGTAGCGACCGGTCTGACGGTGGTTCACGATTTCCGGCGTGCCGATGTGGCGGCTGGTGGCGAGGGCGCGCCGCTGGTGCCGCCTTTTCATCAATACTGTTTTCAGGACGTGCAGCCGCGTTTGTTGCTCAATCTCGGTGGTATGGCCAACGTGACCTGGTTGCCAGGTCACGAGGAGGATCGTCCGGTATTGGCCTTCGACTGCGGGCCGGGCAATGTGCTCCTGGACGCGGCGATGCAATTATGCAGCGGCGGACGGCACTCCTGTGATGAGGGGGGCCGGCGGGCGGCTGCGGGACGCTGTGATATGCCGCGGCTGACGGAGTGGCTGTCCCTGCCTTTTTTCCAGCAAGCCCCCCCTAAAAGCACCGGACGGGAAACCTTCGGAGCACCGCTGGTGGCACAGTGGTGGTCGTCTTGGCAGGGGTCTGTCGAGGATTTTTTGGCTTCCCTGACGGCGTTGACGGCAGCCTCCGTGGCGCAGGCGATAACCCGTTGGACGCCTGGGGCCGCGGAGATGCTGGTGTTTGGCGGGGGGGCGGAAAACCCGGCACTGATGCGGGCCTTGCAGGATTTTTTGCCGGCCACGCGCATCTTGCATGGTGGACGGCATAGCGGGATTCCCAGTCAGGCTCTGGAGGCCATCGCCTTCGCCTGGCTGGGCGGCCAGTGCTTGCAGGGCCGACGATTGCCGATAACCGGAATTACCGGAGCGCGGCGGAGCGCCACCCTCGGCAATATCCTGCCGGGAGATAATTGGCCCGCTCTGCTCTCTCAGTTGCTCATGACACCAGCGGAAAAGAGTTCCTGCCATGGCATCCCCGCCGTCTGAGGGCGCCGCGTCTTGGCACCCCGGCGGCGAAACCGCCGTTTATGGCATCATCGGCGATCCGCTCGCCCATAGTCTTTCGCCATGGATGCACCATCTCTTTGCCGTCCAGCAGGTTCTGGATTTCATCTATGTGCCGTTCCCGGTGCATGGTGCGGAGGTCACCACGGCATTGGCCGGGCTGTCCGCGCTCGGCGTGCGTGGGGTGAATGTTACCGTTCCCCACAAAGAAGCGGTATTGTCCGGAATGCGGCGGCTCAGTCCGGCCGCGCGCGCCATCGGCGCCGTCAATACCATATGTTTCACGCGGATGGGCGCAGAAGGCCACAATACCGATGCGCTGGGCTTCCAACGGGCGCTGGAACGTGCCGCAGGCGATCACTGGCGGCAGTATCCGGCGACCGTCATCGGGGCGGGAGGCGCTGCCCGGGCGGTGATCTACGCGCTGGGTCATGCCGGATGCCCGGTCATTTATCTCGCCAATCGCCACCTCCAACGCGCCGAGGCCCTGGCCGCCCACTTTCCCGATCTGCCGGTACATCCCCTCCCCCTGGATGGGGCGGCCTTGGCGGTGGTGCTGCCGGATACCGCCCTGCTGGTCAATACCAGCGCACGGGGCCTGCACGGAGAAAATCACCCGGAACTGGATTTGTCCCGCATGCCCAGAGATGGCAGTGTGTATGATATCGTCTATAACCCCCTGGAAACGCCTTTATTATGCGCAGCCCGGCAATGCGGGTTGCGCGCGATAGATGGGCTGGGCATGCTGGTGGAACAGGGCGCGGAGAGCTTCCGGTTGTGGACGGGAACCTTGCCGCAAACTGCCGCCGTGGAGGAAACCTTACGTCAATGGCTACAAACCCGGAACACGTCCCGTTAACACCGGTATTGCGCGCGCTGATCAGCAATGGCCTCAGTAATGAGGCGCAGTTGCGGGATCTCGCCGCCGATCCTGCGCGGGGTAAGACACCATTGCTTTTCTACGTGGTAGAGAAGGGCGCCGTCCCGGCCGCGGCGCTGATGGCGCACCTCTCCGCGCGGTATAACGCGCCGATGCTCGACCTGGATGCCGTGGCGATCGACGAAACGCTCATCCGGGCAGTGGACAAGAGCCTGATGAGCCGCTATCTGGTGCTGCCCTTGTCCAAACACCGGGATACCCTCTACCTGGCCATGGCTGATCCCACCGATTTCAAGGCGGTGGAAGACGTGAAATTCAACACGGGCCTGCAAGTAATGCCGATTCTGGTGGAGGCCAATAAGCTGGTCAAGGCGGTGAACGCCGTGGCCAACAGCATGCAGGGCGGCATCGATAACATTTTCATGGATAAGCCGCGTGATGAGGAGGAACAGGAAGCCTTCGATCTGGCGCAAAGGGATGATGCCAGTGTCGAAGATGCGCCGGTGGTGCGTTTCGTCCAACAGTTGCTGCTGGATGCCATCCAACGCGGCGTCTCGGACATTCACCTGGAACCTTACGAAAAGGATCTGCGGGTGCGTTACCGCCTCGATGGCGTGCTGCAAGATGTCTTGCATCCCCCGGCGGCGTTGCGGGATGGTGTTACCTCCCGCCTGAAAATCCTCTGTCGTCTGGATATTTCCGAGCGACGCTTACCCCAGGATGGCCGTCTGCGTGTCCGGGTTCCGCCCGCCCGTGTGATTGATTTTCGCGTCTCATTTCTGCCCACCAGCTTTGGTGAGACCATAGTGCTACGCTTGCTGGATCCGGCCAGTTCCAAGGTCCCTATCGAGCATTTGGGCTTTTTGCCGGAG
>JAKCBU010000021.1 GCA_021839095.1 Pseudomonadota bacterium
CCGATCTATCGGCGAAGTCTTCGGTCTTACGGGCAAGCTCCGTCTCGAGATGCGCCAGCGCCGGCAGCAGATGCTGGTGAGCGGCGATCGCGACCGCCATGTGCATGGCCGCCGGGAAGGTGTCGTTGGAAGACTGGCCGAGATTGACGTGATCGTTCGGATGCACCGGCGCCTTGCTGCCCCGCGCGGTCCCGGCGATCTCGTTGGCCCGATTGGCGATCACCTCATTGACATTCATGTTGCTCTGGGTACCGCTGCCCGTCTGCCAGACGCGCAGCGGAAATTGCGCGTCCCAGCGACCGCTGACGACCTCCGCCGCCGCCGCACGAATTTTCTCGGCTAGGGCGGCATCCAGCAGGCCCAACTCGGCGTTGACCGAAGCGGCCGCCCACTTGATCCGCGCCAAGGCATGGATGATCGGCAAGGGCATTCGTTCACTGCCGATGGCGAAATAACGCAGCGAGCGCTGGGTCTGGGCCCCCCAGAGGGCGCTATCCTCCACGTCGATGCCGCCCATACTGTCCTTTTCCCGACGCATCGTCAGCACACTCCGGCCAAGCGCTCGGCTTCGTCCACCATATCAACCATGTAATCCAGCGCCCGCGTCCAGATTTCCGGATCTTCCAAGTCAACACCGGTAGTGGCTACCACTGCCGCCGGAGCCTTGGCACCACCCAATTTCAACATGGCGATGTAGCGAGGCACGAAAGCCACCGGATCAGCGCGATAACGCTGGATCAACGCCAAGGTCAACAGCTCGCCGAAGACGTAGGCGTAGACGTAACCGGGTGAACCGATGAAGTGGGGGATATAGCTCCACCACCAGCGATAGCCAGGGCTGAATTGGACACTGTCGGCAAATTGCTCTGCCTGGGTCTGCATCCAGAGAGCACCCAAGCGCTCTTTGCTCAGTTCACCTTCGGCACGACGCGCGCCATGCATGGCCACCTCGAAGCGGTGCATGGCCATCTGCCGGAAGACTGTCGCAAAAGTGTCTTCGATTTTACCGCAAAGCAGCGCCAGCCGCCGTTGGGGATCCGATTCTTCACGCATCAGCCGCTCGAAGGTCAACATCTCTCCGAAGACCGAAGCGGTTTCCGCCGTGGTCAGGGGGGTATCCGAATTCATATAACCCTGTTCCCGGGCCAGGTACTGATGGATACCGTGTCCTAACTCGTGGGCAACGGTCATCACATCGCGCACCGTGCCCGTGTAGTTGACCATGAGATAGGGATGCACGTCGGGCGTCACCGGATGCGCAAAGGCACCGCCGCGCTTGCCCGGCGCCAGCGCAGCGTCGATCCAGCCCTCATCGAAGAAACGCTGGCCGATGATCCCCAGTTCCGGAGAAAAGTCCGTGACCGCCGCCAGCACAATGCGCCGGCACTCCGTCCAGTCATAGCGCCGCTCTCCCCCTGGCAAAGGGGCATAGCGGTCATAGTCCATCAGGGGAGACACCTTGAGCAACCCGGCTTTGAGCCGATAGTAGCGAGCCACCAGCGTATAGCGTCCCACCACCGCATGTTCCAGCGCCTCCACCATCTGATCGGAAATCTCATTGCCGAGATTGCGTTCACTCAGCCAGTGAGGATAACGGCGCAGGCGATCGTCCAGGGCCTTGTCGGCGAGCGTCGCATTGAAGCAGGCGGTGAGGGTATGCAGCCGGCCCTCCAGCCCCTTGCTCAAGGCTTCGGCAGCATCCTGGCGAAGCGTCCGGTCGGGATGGGACAACGACGTGATCACCTCTTGCTCGGTCATCTCCCGGCCGCGCAAAGGAAAACGCATTTCTGTCAGCGTCTCGTCAAAGAGACGCTCCCAAAGGGCGCGCCCGGTCACCCGCTTTTCGGAGAGAATCTGTTCCTCGCTCTCACTGCGCAGGTGATCGCGATATACGCGCCAATGGCGCAGCAAATGCGCCCATCGGGCCAAAACGGGCTCCGTCAACAGGCGTTCAGCCTGGGCATCGTCCACCGCACTCCAGGCGATATCAAAAAAGATCAATTGGTTCTGAATACCCGTGGCCGCCTCTTCGTAGGCCTGCAAGGCGGCACCATACACGGGTTGGTCGGCATGGGTCACATAGCTGAGGTAACGAAAACTGCCGACCCGGGCAATCCGTTGGCGGATACCCTCTAAGTGCACCATGGCCGCTGCCAACTGCGCCGCATCCAACCCTCCGAGACCGGGACGATAAGTTTCGGCGAAGCGCACCGCCTCAGCATTCGCCCAACGCATATCTTCCTCCAAGCGAGGGGCATCCACCCCCGCGTAGAGATCTTCCAGACGCCAATGTATCTGTTCCGCCCCCGTCGCTTCCTGATTTACGCCCTGCACCATGCGCTCTATTCTCCATCCTAGTTTTGATCGCCGCAGCCCGCCGTCTCTGGCACACCCAGGCCATGACGCACGCAGGCCAGCAGCGCCGCTGTATCGGGTGCGCGACCCGCCCTCTGCGCCTGCCACATCATCTCCCCCAGACAGTCCACGAAGAGATGCTCGGCCGCATTCTCGCCCAGCCTGCGACGTGCCTCGTCGAAGAGGTCCACGATACCCGCCGGCTGTCCTAATGCCAACAGTTCCGCCAACCCCACATGCAAGGACATGTGCATGTAGGGATTACTCCTCCCCTGCTCCGGCGGAAAATCCTGTTCGAGCCCACGCTCCGCGTCGGCGAGCAAGCCGTGATACTCGGGGTGGCGCAGGATAACCGCGACGAGACGCGCCTGCACGCCTTCCAGTGGACGTCCTTCCCGATAGGCCCGCCAACTCTCCAGAAAGACCTGACGATATGTTTCTCGTTTACTGCCATAAAGCATAATGATTAGCCTGCCGGAACATATCCGAAGATCATAGGATAGACCGGACCCGATGGGAAAGAGATCCTTACTGTGATAGATTGGACCCGGTCCGGAAAGCTCAAGAGATTATTTAACAGCACGTATCGCAACATATATTTCAGCGGGAGATCAGCGCATCATGGCGAATGCAGTATCCTCAGCGTCCGTAACCACCCTCAATGACCGTCAATGGGAAGGTCTCGGCAAAGTCGGCGACGCCGCCCTGCAGGTGCAGAATCTGCTGCAGATACTCCGCGATCTCCTGAATGAGCTACCGCAAGTGGTCGACACCGACCAGCTCATGGAAACCATGAAGCCGCGGTTAGAGCGTTTGCAGGGTATCGCTGAATCGCTACAAGGCTTCATCAAGGAGAATACCAACGAAGAGTCGCTGGACCGCTGGCGCAACATGTTCACTGAAGTCCAGAACGCGGAGTTGGACAAGATCCTGAGCGAAGTCCTCCAGCTACTCGGTAACCTGCAGCGCGCCGGTTTCTTCAGCTCGATCTCGGCACTCAGTGCCGAGTTGAAATGCCCCTTCCTCGGCGAGGATCCTGCGGATCTGGGGCAGAAAATCCATAGCGCCACCGAAAGTCTCCGATACTGGATGAGCGGCGCCAAACAAGGCGTCGGCGTCATCGGCGACATGGTCGGCCAACTCAATCTGCCCGATCGTCTCGACGAAATTCAGGAAATGGCCGATCAGTGGATACAAATGGCCAAGCGCACGCAGCACCTGATTCAGGGCGACGCGCCCAATCTGCAGGCGCGTCTCAGTGGTATGCTCGATTTGGCGGAAACCCTCGGCGGCCAGATGAACATGGCCATCGGTGCCCTGCGCGATAGCGCACCGGAAATGCTGGAAAGCGCCGACATGCGTGGTACGCTCGCCACCATCGGTGCCGGTAGCAGCCGCTGGATACGCATCGCGCTGCGGATCAAAACCCTGGCTCAGGGCCACTCCGACAGTCTTGTCCAGCGTGTCGAAGGGTTACTGGATCAGCTGGAGTCTCTGGCCAGTCATACCGCGACGGCAGGGTTTTTCATCCAAGCCGGCAAGGACGGCCTGGGGGTGGTTCGCAACATGCTTACCGACATGGACCTGCCGGACAAGCTTGACACCCTCTCCGAAGCAGCCGACAAGTGGTTGAAAATCGCGATGCGGGCGAAGACTCTGGCCCAGGGCGATGCCGATAGCCTGGCCGATCGCGTTGGCAACCTGCTGAGTATGGCCGAAACCGTCAGCGCTTCCCTGCGGTCCGCCGCTCAAGCGCTCGAGGACAAAGGCATCCACCTGGAAGCACTGATGACCCCGCGCGGCGACCTCTCTATCGCCCTGGGTACCGCCGCAGATATGGTCGGTGAATTCTGGCAGGACGGCACCATGCGCCACATCGGCAGCACCATCAGCCAAGGCGTCATGGCGTGGCTGGAGATTGCCCAGATCGGTGCCAAGGCCGTACGAGGCGACGCGGAGAGCCTCAATGTGCGCATCAAGGAGATTGTTCAGGGCCTTCACGACGCCCACCTGGTGGACATGCTGCCCGACGTCTTCGCGCTGCTCGGCACCCTGCAGAAAACTGGTTTGCTCAGCAAGGTGAACATGGTGATGACCCAGATCACCCCCATGATCCCCTCGAACGAAATCTTCGCCAACGGCGTTCACAAGGCAGTAAAGGCCTTGGAGCAGACCAACCTCGAGATGAAGGGATCGGGCAACAAGGGCGGCGGCATTTTTGGCCTGATAAAAATCTTCTTCGCGAAAGACACTCAATTCGTGCTGCGTTTCGCGGTGCGCTTCGCCTCCACCTTTTTGAGGGCATTGAAGCAGCAAGGTTGATTTCTGCGCCTCGCAGACCACTCATATGCACCTAATCCCCGCCATGCTGCGCCCACCACATCCTCGCCTGCCTCGCCGAGGCCTTTGCCGCGACTGGATCATCCAACCAGACCTTGGCCAAATCGACGATCTCGGCGGTGCTCTGCGCCCAGACCGCGCCGCCTGCGGCCAACAAGCCACGACGCGCCGCATTATCCGGCATTTTTGGGCCAAGGATGAGAGGGCAGCCGTCAGCGATGGGCTGGGCGAGATCCACGGCACCACCCACCAGCGTACCCCCGGGCACGCAGAGGTCCGCGCAGCCGTAAAAGGCGTCACGCGCCGCCGCAGTCTCGACAAAATACACGCGGGTCTTGATCGGCACATGACTAGTGAACAAACGACTGTGGCGAATGGTCTGCAAATGGTACTTCTGCGCATCCCGGTAGACGGGTTCATAGCGTTCTTCCCGGTCCGGCGCCAACACCATGATGCCCATCCGCACCCGTATCAACGAGAGGAAAATAGCATATGCTTCCGCGGCTTCCCCCTCGTGCACGTTGGGGAAGTACACCACACAGCGTTGCCGCTCTCGAAATTCCTTGAAACGTTCGCACCATTCCATGCGCATCCCTCCGGACTGTGATTATTGGCTTTTCCACCCGGTGATCATAGGCGACATCCAGGGAGCATACAAAATTTGCGCGCCCAGATGGTTATGAATCGTCCGACGCTTTTGTGTTATATTCGCAACAACATTCGCCTAGAGAAGAATTAACGTCTTATGTTGCGAACACTTTTCATATTCTCGGAGATAGTTCCCTACTCCAAAACAGGGGGTCTTGCCGACGTCGGTGGCGCGCTGCCCCTGGCGTTGGCGCAAATCGGCGTCGATGTCCGTGTGCTGGTGCCCTACTACGGGCAACCCACTCTGGGCGACCTCCGCTGGCGCTGTGCCGTCACCACCCCCTATACCGGCGAGGCAGCCGAACTCTGGTCTCTCGCGGAGCAACCACAGATCCTTTTCCTCCGCTACCCGCACTATTATGAGCGCGACGGGAGTCCCTATCAGGATGCCGAAGGAGGAGACTGGCCCGACAATGACCGGCGCTTCGCCCTGCTCAACCGCGTGGCGGTGGAAATCGCGCAAGGGCGCGTACCCGGCTTCGACTGGCGCCCGGATATCCTCCACGCCAACGACTGGCAGACCGGATTGATCCCCTATCTGCTCGACCTGGAAACCCGGGTTGGCGCGATACGGCCCGCAACCCTCTTCACCATTCACAACTTGGCCTATCAGGGTCGTTTCGCGCCCAGCGCCATGGCCTCGCTACACTTGCCGGACAGCGATTTTCACTGGCTGGGGACAGAGCTCCACGGCGATTTTTCGTTCATGAAGGCCGGCCTTGCCTATAGCGATCAACTGACTACCGTCAGCCCCACCTATGCACAGGAAATTCAAACGAATGCTTTCGGGATGGGACTGGATGGCCTGTTGCGGACCCGCAACCGACAACTGTCGGGCATCCTCAATGGCATCGATACGAGTCAGTGGAATCCGGCCACCGACCCCCATCTGCCCGCCCACTATTCGGCGCAGGACCGACAGGGCAAGGCGGAATGCAAATCACAGCTACAAAGCAGCTTGGGCCTCTATCCCGATCCCGGGGTGTTCTTCCTCGGCATGATCAGCCGGCTGGTGGAGCAGAAGGGAACGGATATGGTACTGGACATTCTGCCTGACCTGTTACGCCGTGGAATGCAGGTGGTGATACTCGGCAGCGGCGACAAGTCTTTTGAGCAGCGCCTGCTGGAAATGGCAGCGGCACACCCCGCACAAATGGCGGCACGAATCACCTTCGACGAAGGCTTGTCACACCGCATTGAAGCGGGTACGGACGCCTTTCTGATGCCCTCGCGGTTCGAGCCCTGCGGCCTCAACCAGATGTATAGCTTGCATTATGGTACCCTACCCATCGTCCATCGTACCGGCGGTCTGGCCGATACGGTCACCGATGCCGAGGATTTCAACCATCTGGAACAGCGCAATGGTTTCGTCTTCACCAATCCGAACAGCGACGCCCTGCACGACACGGTTCTGCGCGCGGAAGCGCTGTTCCGCCAGCCGATACTGTGGTCACAACTGCAAGACCAGGCCATGACCGGGGACTATAGCTGGCAACACTCGGCACACGCCTATCTCCGGCTCTATCATGAGGTTTTGGCACGGCGGACCGGAGGCCGCTGAGAAGCTTTTCGTCGGCGGCGGCTGCGCGCTCTGAAGGGGCGCCGCAACGGCCATGGACCACAAAACATTAGGGGAATCATATGGAGATGCAATTTTATGGCGCTGCTGGCGGCGTGACGGGTTCGTGCCATTTTCTGAGCGTCGGCAATGAAAAAATCCTGATCGACTGTGGAATGTTTCAAGGTGGACACGACCTGACGGAAGAGAATCGTTCCGAATTCGGCTTCGACGCACGGGATATCCACTACCTGCTGCTGACCCACGCTCACCTGGATCATTGCGGGCGTATCCCGCTACTCGTCAAACGGGGCTTTCGCGGCGAGATCATCACCACGGCCGCTACCCGCGAACTGGCGCGTCTGGTACTGATGGATGCTGCCGGCCTGGCGACAGAAGAGGCGCGGCGCTCCAGCAAACGTCGCCGGCGCCAAGGGGGAACGGAATCCGAACCCCTGTACACCCTTACCGATGTGCTGGACAGCATGGACCGCTTTGGGCGCACCGTGGACTATGACCAGGCCATCGAGGTTTGCCCCGGCGTCCGCGCCACATTCGGGGATGCCGGCCACATTCTTGGTTCGGCCTGGGTGCTGATAGAAGCCAGTACGGCGGGCAAGCAGCAACGTATTGTCTATTCCGGCGATCTCGGCAACCGGGGCGATCCCATTCTCAATCCGCCCAGCCCCGCGCCGGAAGCGGACGTCATCGTCATGGAAACCACCTATGGCGACCGCCTGCACAAAGCCATCGGACCCTCGGTGGAGGAGCTGCGCGATGCAATCCTCGACACTCTGGAACGGGGCGGCGACATCATCATTCCCACGTTCGCGCTGGAACGCGCCCAAGGCCTGCTTTATCATCTGCGCCAGATGATGGACCACGGTAAGCTTCCCGCCAACCTGCCGGTCTTTCTCGATTCGCCCATGGCTATTTCTGCGACAGAGATTTTTCGCCGCCATCCCGAATGCTTCAACCCCGATATCCGTGAGGGCATCCAGCATGGCTCCGACCCCTTCGCCCTGCGCAACCTCCACTTCACCCGGGATACCAGCGAATCCATGGGCATCAATCAAATCAAGGGGGGTGCCCTCATTATGGCGGGGTCCGGGATGGCCACGGGGGGCCGCGTGGTCCACCACCTCAAACACCACATCTGGCGAGCGGACAGCAGCGTGATCTTTGTCGGTTATGCCGCACAGGGCACACTCGCCCGGCGAATTATCGATGGCGCCAAAACCGTCCGCATCCTTGGGGAGGAAATGCGTGTCGCTGCCCGAATCTATACCATTGGCGGCTTCTCGGCGCATGCCGACCACGATGATCTGCTGGCTTGGTATGGCACACAAAAGCCCGCTCATACTTTCTTGATCCATGGGGAGGAGAGTGGCCGCGAGGGGATTGCCAACGTGCTGCGGGCGCGGGGCTTAACCGTGGATCGCCCGGTCATTGGGGATCGTTATTCCCTATAAAAATGCTTTTGCGTTGCACGAGGGACATAAACGGCTACAATGCCTCGAAGGCTTTTACACATCCACATGCGGAGGACGAATACTATGTCAGGTCATTTTCCTTTTTCCGGCAAGGCCAACCGTGTTTCGGTGTTTGCCTTTTTTGAGGCGCACGGCTGGAGTCTCGAAGCGCAGGACCAATATTTCGAGAAGTGGTACCAGTGGGCCAAAGACTTCGTCATGCGCGACCCCGACCTTAAAGCCGCCAAAGGGGTCCTCTTCAACAGCGATCACTTCGGCACTCACGCCGATCATGATTTTCATCTCCACGGTTATGCCATTGCCACGCGCATGCTGGATCTCGGCGAACTGATCAAAGGCAGCATCCTGCCCAAACTGGATCACGATATGCTCCACGCCCTGGAACAGGATCATGAAAAATGGATTGCCGCCGCCGATGCGGTAGCGGCAAAGCATCCTCGGCCAGAAGCGCCCGAGATCGGTCGCTATCGTCACGTTTGAACCGGTGCGGGCGGCCGGCCAAAACCGGCGCAGGCGTCACCGGACCCGTAACGATTCGTTCGTCATGATGGTACCGCATCATCTTCTCTGTATCCGTGGGTAGGCGACCATGGACCCACAGGAAGTTCACCGCTGTTTCGCGGCCTTGCGCGCCGCCATACCCGAACCGAAAACCGAGTTAAACTATGGCTCCCCTTTTCAACTGCTGGTCGCCGTAGTCCTTTCCGCACAAAGTACCGACAAAGCCGTCAATGCGTGTACCCGGAATCTTTTTGCCGTCGCGCCGACGGCAGAGGCCATGGTCACGCTGGGTGTGGAGGGAATCAAGGCGCATATTCAACGCCTCGGCCTTTTCAACGCCAAAGCCCGTCACGTCCACGCGCTCGCTGCACAATTGTTGGCCCTGCATCACGGTGAGGTGCCGGCAGACCGGCAGGCACTGGAGGCCCTTCCCGGCGTCGGGCGCAAAACCGCCAATGTCATCCTCAACACCCAGTTCGGACAACCCACCATTGCCGTGGACACCCATATCTTCCGGGTCGGTAATCGCTTGGGCATCGCACCCGGCAAAACACCGCTTGCCGTCGAAAAAGCGCTACACGCCGCTGTACCTCCAGAATATATACAGGATGCCCATCATTTACTCATCCTCCACGGCCGCTATACCTGCACGGCACGGCGACCTCATTGTGGCCGGTGCCCGCTCTTTTCCTGCTGCACCTGGTCGGACAAGAATCAGTGGGCAGCACGGCGGCCCTAGCCGGCACCGGCTTCGCCGTGGGTGCCCGGCACCCTGAGCAATTGCTGACGGGCGCGGTAGAGGAAGCCCTCGACAAGCTGCGAGGACAAGCGGTTACGGCGGCACTCTGCCTGTTCAGTCCCCCACTGGCAGCCGTTCAACCATCGATGTTGCAGACGCAGATGAAGCGATTGGCGTGCCTGCAGATCGCCGCGGCAACTTTCCCCGGTGTTTTTACCGAAAGCGGTCAATCTCTGGGTGATGCCGCTTGCGCGGTGCTGCTACTCGCTTCGCCGTTGGGCCTGAGTAGCAACGGGCAGGGGACCCTCTCAGCGCCGCGTCTGACCTGGGCACGTCCCGATCAGGCTACCGCTGCTCCCTGGCTCAGTGCCGCCCCCCGTATCGGCAGCCTCAGCAGCCGGGCCGGAAGGTTCTGGCTCCAGACTCAGAGTCAATGTGATCCTGTGGTACTCGGTTTCAGAGGCGTCAGCACGCAGTACAGCGTCTGTTCGGCAGGATTGCGCCCTTTGAGCACACCCTTACCGGTAACGGCTCAGGAGGGCAGCCTGTTGCTCCAGTTGGAACGCTATCTGACACTACCCATGTTAGCGCAACACATTCCCTTCCATATGCGTCAGGAACCCCGTCTGCCTTTGGAGCGCTTGCTGATCGGCGAAATTCGCGCCAATACCGATCCGGATGCGCCACCGGATTTGCTGCATATCCGTGCCACCGACCTCAATCGCAGCGGACTCTGGCTGGAGCGTCCCTTGAGCGATGACGCGCACGCCTTCATCACGCTCCGCGATCCAGCCAGCGCCGAACGCGATACGCGCACCGCCCTGGAGATGCTGACGAACGCGATGCCCTCTCCCGCTTTCGCCTGGATTTCCAGTTCAATCGGGCGGGATGCCGCCTTCTTCAGTGGCTTGGATCGCGATCTGGAGCTCTGGCGAGCACACTATCCGACACTGCCCACACTGGGTGTTTATGGCATGGGCGAACTCCTGCCCATTCAGGAAACCAGCTATTTTTTGCGCTACAGCAAAGTATTTAGCGTATTTTCCGCGTTCACCGCGCAA
>JAKCBU010000022.1 GCA_021839095.1 Pseudomonadota bacterium
CAACGTTCACTGTGATAAAAACGCCCAATGGCAACAACGCTGCACGGAAGTCCAACGTTACGCCCTGCCCATTACCGCCTATGGCTTGATGAACTGCAAAAGCAAGGTCAACGGCAAAACCTTGGTAAATCATTGCCCAGTACCTTTGCCGAACGTGCCGGGCACCGTCCCCCTGGGGCTGTTTCGTCAATGATCCAAGCTCGTCATTTCTGCAACGCCGCAAATACTTCCAACGCCCGCTTCAAGTCCTCCCAGACCTTGCGCTTGTCGATGGGGTTGCGCAGCAGGTAGGCGGGGTGATAGGTGACGATGAGGGGGATACCCTGATATTGCTGGGGAGTACCGCGCAGCTTGGCGAGGGGCGTGTCCACCTGGAGCAGCCCTTGGGCGGCGAAGCGCCCCAGGGCGACGATGATACGCGGCTGCAGCAGGGCGATCTGGCGCTGCAGGTACGGTATACAGGCATGCACTTCTGGCCCCAAGGGATCGCGGTTGTTGGGAGGACGGCATTTGAGGATGTTGGCGATATAGACTTCGTTCTCGCGGCTGAGACCCATGGCATGGAGCATGGCGTCGAGGAGCTGACCCCCACGACCGACGAAGGCCTCACCTCGGCGGTCTTCTTCGGCACCCGGCGCCTCGCCAACGAAAAGCCAGGAGCCGCGCGGGTTTCCTGCGCCAACCACCGCGTGTTTGCGGGTTTCGCCCAAAGAACATGCGCGGCAGGCGGTGATCATATGGCCCAAGTCGAGCCAGTCCAGGGTGGCGATCCGCATCAGTCGCTGCGGATCGGGGGGCGGGTCGGAAAGCGCTGGCGCCGCCTTTTGCGGTACGGCGACGGGATCTTCCGCCGGGGGGGGTGCCGGAGATGGCGCAGCCGCCGCCTCCGTGGAGCGGGGCGATCCAGGGACGGACCCGGCTGGCGCGGGGGTCGGCCGCTTCGGTGGCGCGGTCGATGCGGGCGCCTTCGCCTGGGTCATCTCCGGCGGGGGGTCGCCGGGCACGGACAAGTGCAGCAGTTGCAGGAATTGTCGTTGCGCGTCGGTCAGGGAGTCTGGCATGGCCCTATGCTAATGGTCCCGTCCGCCTCTGGCAATCTTCGACACCCTCTCCACAAAGGGTCGACGTTGGGCTGCCATCTCATCAAAAAATTCAGTACTATGGAACACATCGGCTACGGAGTGAATCATCACCGGGCCTACGTGTATGAGGGACCCACCTACCGGGAGCGTACCATGACTAGCAATGATCTCACTGAAGTTTCCAGCAAAGACGACCGTAACATCGCCGCACTCACCCACGCCGGGGGCATCTTGTTCGGGTTTATCCCGGCCCTCATTGTCTACCTGATCAAAAAGGACAGCGGACCCGTTTGGCTCGTCCAGCAGAGCAAGGAAGCGCTGAATTTTCAGATTACCGTCCTCATTGCCTACGTGGTGGCCACCGCGCTAAGCGCCCTGATGATCGGCCTGATCCTTTTTCCACCGATCTTCTTGGTGAATCTGATCTTCTGCATCCTGGCCGCCATCAAAGCCAGCCAAGGGGAGACCTATCGCTATCCGTTGGCGTTGCGCCTGCTCAGCTGACCGGCACGGCGCGTTCCGCACGCCACATGGCGGCCCGCTTGCGCCATTGCGGTACGCCCCGTAACCTACGCCTTTATCTTACGATAGGGAGGGGATCGCCTGGATGTCTATTCTGCGGCTGGAAGCGGGGCAAGTGGAATGGGGTGGCCGGGCGCTGCTGGACCACGCCGAACTGAATCTGGAGGCCAGTGAGCGGGTCGGAGTCATTGGCCGCAATGGTGAGGGCAAGTCGACCTTGCTGCAAGTGTTGGCGGGCCTTGCTCCCCTGGATGCCGGGACACTGTGGGTCGCCCCCGGCATTCACCGCGCCTATCTGGCCCAGGAGCCCGAACTGACCGGCGAGCACGATCTGCTCACCGCCATCAAATCCGGGCACCCGGCTTGGCGGCACTTGCAGGACGCCGATGCGGACGATACCCATGCCCATGCCCTCGCCGACCATCATGAGGCCTGGCAGATCGACTACAAGGCAGAAGCCCTGCGCGACAGTCTGGGCCTCCCCGCCACGGGCGCGGTGAGCACCCTTTCCGGGGGCCAGCGCAAACGGGTGGCCATCGCCGCCACCCTCGTCGCCGAACCGGATCTGCTTTTTCTCGACGAGCCCACCAACCATCTCGACCTGCCCGCGATTCTGACGCTGGAGCAATCTCTGCTGCGCCACCGGGGTACGCTGGTCTTCATCACCCATGACCGGCGTTTTCTCGACCGGCTGGCGACCCGCATCATCGAACTGGATCGCGGGATACTGCGCAGTTTTCCCGGCACCTTTGCCGCTTATCAAAGCCGCAAGGCCGAAGTCCTCGCCGCCGAAGCCGCCGCCGACAGTCGCTTGGAAGGACAACTCGCGGAAGAAGAGGCTTGGTTGCGCCAGGGCGTCAAAGCCCGTGCCAAACGCAATCAGGGCCGCCTGCGG
This sequence comes from Pseudomonadota bacterium, assembly GCA_021839095.1. The sequence continues at coordinate 2,500 of JAKCBU010000022.1, forward strand.
CGTCTGGAGGGCTTGCGGGAGGAGCGCGCCAGCCGCCGCCAGCGGCAGGGGCAGGCCACCCTGCAAATCAGCACGGCGGACCGTTCCGGCGTACTCATCGCCGAGCTGGATCACGTTTCTTTTGCCTATAAGGAGCGTCCGGTCATCCGCGATTTTTCCACACGCATCGAACGTGGCGACCGGGTCGGCATCATCGGCCCCAACGGGGCGGGCAAGACGACGCTGCTGCGTCTGATGCTCGGCGAACTGGCGCCGCAACAAGGCAGCATCCGGCGAGGGACCAAACAGGAAGTCGCCTACTTCGACCAGATGCGCGCCGCCCTCGACCCCGAGAGCCGGGTGGCGGACGCCATAGCCGATGGTAATGATTTCATCGAAATCAACGGCGAGCGTCGCCATGTGCTCGGCTATTTGCAGGACTTTCTCTTCCCGCCCGACCGGGCGCGGGGCCTGGTCAAGGCGCTTTCCGGAGGGGAGCGGGCACGCCTGCTGCTGGCCCGTCTTTTTGCCCGTCCTGCCAATATCCTGGTGCTGGATGAGCCCACCAACGATCTGGATCTGGAAACCCTGGAGATTCTCGAAGAGCGCCTGCTGAGCTATCCCGGCACCCTCTTTCTGGTCTCCCATGACCGCGACTTTCTCGATAACGTGGTCACCCAGGTCATCGCCTTCGGGGAAGAGGGTCAGCTCAGTCAAAACGCGGGCGGCTATGAGGACTGGTCACGCTGGCAGGAAACATTACAGCGCCAGGCAAGGGCCGCGACCAGCCCTGCGCCCAAGGGCGCAGGCAAACGTGACGGCGGCAAGGGCAAAAAATCAGCGATGAGCTATAAGGAAACACAGGAACTGGTCGCCTTGCCCGCGCACATCGAGGCGTTGGAGAAGGAACAACGTGAAATCGCCAGCGCGTTGGGTCAGGTCGAGATCTACCAGGACCCCGGGCGCCTGCGCGACGTGCAAATCCGTGCCGATGCGGTCAGCGCGGCACTCGCCGCCACTTACGCACGCTGGGAAGCCCTGGAGGAGAAAGCGGCGTCCACGGCTGTCGACTCCTGATTGCCGGGGCGATGCCTCCGCGCATTGGCAGGTCAGGCAGACGATTTGGGCCCGCGCCGCGTCTTGTCGCGCAAAAGTAGCTGCAAAAGCAGGCCGTCGACGATGGCCGGCACCAGGGTGGCCATCAAGCCCACCGCCATACTCAGCCAGGGACCCGGCGGCACCCGTGGATCCGGGATAAAGCCCTGCCATTGCCAGGGCAACCCGGTTACTTCATAGGCGAGAATCAGTCCCGGAATCAGCAGCAGGCCATCCACGGCCAGCAGCAACAGAACCGCCAGCAGCACCAGCAGCACCCAGGCCGCCCCCTGGGTGAGTTCGCGCAGCCACCGCGCCCAGTCGCGCCGCTTAACCACGGTACACCCAGAGCACGATATCCCGGCGCGGGACCGTCACCGGAGCGCCATCCCTGAAGTCCAGGGTCACGCTGGGCCAGAAAGCCGCGTTGGCGGAGCGCGGACTCACCCGATAGGCGCCCGGCCAATCCGGAGCGGCCATCGCGCGATGCCCGCCGACCATGATGGCGCGCGCGCCGGCCGCATTCACATAGAGATGCGCTACCGGAACACGGCAGAATACCGCGTATGCCAACACCCCCAACAGGATTGTCGCGATACCGGCGGTCAGCGTTCCCGCAACCCAGTTGTCCAGCCTGTTCAATTGCCGCCTCCTTCCGCCCAAATCTCCGCCTGAGTGGCCGTGATATGCTTATCCTTGGAAACGCAGGCCTTGCCTCCGCACCAGCGTGGGGCGATGTTCAGCCCTTCGAGGGCATGGCGCATGGTCACCCGAAACACGGGCGCCGATTCCACGCCACCAAAGTTCCAGTAACGGGTACTGCCGCGCAGCGATATGGCCATCACCAACTGGGGTGCGAAACCTGGCGCGAAACCCACAAAGGTGGCATTGGTCTTGTTCTTCAAGAAGCCGTCCTTGCCATTGGCCATATTGGCGGTACCCGTCTTGCCGGCCACCGCATAACCGGGGATGGCGGCAAGAATGCCGGTGCCGTTGGCGGCGCAGACCCCTTCTAGCCAGTGCCGCAAGTGGGCGGCGACGTCCGCGGGCATGATACGCACGCGCTGCGTCGATTGCCCACTCACCAGTACCGGCGTGACATGATAACCGCCGTTGGCGATGGCCGCATAACCCTCGGCCAACTGCAGCGTCGTCACCGACACCCCGTAACCCAATGCAATGGTCGCATGGCGCGCCTTATCCCAGGTTTGTGGCGGCGGGAGTACACCACTCGTCCCGCCCGCAAAGCCCAGATCCGGTTCCGCACCGAATCCCGCGGCCAGATACATGTCGTAGATCGCTTGCGCGGGGGTCCGCAAAGCGATTTTAGCCGCGCCGATGTCGCTGGAGTATTTGAGGATGTGCGCCACATTCAGTTCATGGTGGATCACATCGTCACGGATACAGAAACCGCCGACGGGTAAGCAGTGGGAGACATTGAAGCGTTGATCCGGCTGGACGCTGTTCGTCTCGAGCGCGGCGGCCACCATGAAGGGTTTCATCACGGAACCGGGCTCAAAGGCCTGATGCACGGCGTTGTTCACGTAGTCGGCGGGGTCCCCGCAGTCCCCACGCGCGTTGGGATTGCAGGAGGGTACACTGGCCATGGCAAGAATCTGCCCGGTCCGCACATTCATCACCACCGCCGAGCCATCTGTGGCGCCAAAATGCTTTTGCGCGGCCAACAAGGTCATATAGGCCCAATATTGGATCTGCGGATTGATCGTCAGGTGGAGGTCGTGGCCGGGCACCGGCGCCTGCCGGGCACCCAAGACACGCAGTACCTCGCCCTGCCCGTCCACCAGTACTTTTTCACGGCCCGCCTTGCCCGCCAGCCAGGAGTTGTAACCCATCTCCAGACCGGCGGCACCCTGATGATCCAGATGGACCAGACCGAGCAAGGGCGTCGTCACCGCGCCCAAGGGATAATAGGTGCGGCTGGTTCTTTGTACATAAATACCCGGTATCTGCAGGGCGTTCAGCGCCGTACCCAGTTGCGGCTGTCCCTGGCGCAGAATATAGGCGAAGCCCGACCCCGCCGATTGCACCCGTGCCGCCAGCGTTTTCACGCTTATGCCCAGGGTCCGCGCCACCCTGCCCCACGCTTTGCGTTGGGCATTGAAGATGCGCGGATCGGCCCAAATGGTCACAGCGGGCACGTTCACCGCCAACGCTTCGCCGTTGTTGCCATAAATCACGCCGCGATCGGCAGGCAAGGGTCGCGTCTGCAAGTAGCGCATGCGTCCCTGAGCACGCAGATCGTGGGCCTGCCACCATTGCAGTTCCGTATCCCGGACCAACACCACCGTCAATCCCAGAAAAATAACGGCGAACAGCAACGCCGCGCGCCAGCGCGGTAGGATACGCCGCAAGTTTAGCCGTTCAGAGGACATGTACCGCTCCTCGACAGACCCCCTCCATCGCCGCGTAAAGCCCGGAGACCATCCACATCAACGCGACCCCGCGAGCGCCAAGACACCCGGCGGCCGGGCACCCGCGGGGTCGGCGCGGTGTGCAAAAGCAGGGCGCAACCTTATCCACGTTCAGGGCACCATCGTTTTTGACTCAGCGCGGCGACGGATGGTCTGCAACATGGAAATGGCGGATGGGTACCCCGGATTCTCCCGCAACAACTGCAGCAGGGTCGCCGTGGCCGCGGATCGCTGGCCCGCCCGCCACTGGGTAACCGCTATCATCATCTGCAGATTGCTGCGCGCGTAGGGAAAGAGCGGACGTCGCAGGCCCGCGCGTAAAAAAACCACCCCGGCCTCGACCCGACCCTGATCCACGTAGGCCAGTTGGCTGATCTGGTTGCGCAAACTGACGCTTTCGGGATTGATGGCCAGGCCCTGGCGCCAAGCCAACAGGGCCTGGCGCTCTCGCCGTGTCTTATCCAGACCCAGCAGGGCGCCCTGCCGCAGATAGAGATTTCCGATGGAGTTCAACACCCCCGATTGCTGTGGGATGCCCACCAAACTCTGACGATATTGGCTGAGCGCCGCCTCCACCAGAGCACGACGGTGCGCGGTATCCACTTGCGTATCCCGGTCGGCGAGCGCCAGATAGGTATTGGCGAGATAAACATGTGGTTGGGTCGCCAGCGGACGGACCAGTGTCAGCCAGTTCGCGGCCTTCATCAGAAAGACGGCGCGCTGGTTCGCATTGGGCATAACCCGGCTCAGCCAACCGTTGTCACTGAGCAGGGCAAAAGTCGCCGCGTCCGCCACCAGATTCCAGGAAGCCATCACCACCGCGATGATCAGCAATGCCTGGGCAAAGAAACCGTGGCGGATGCCCATTCGCGGCAACAAAGGGGCCGTCTCCCCATGCGCGTTGGTGATCCGCCAGGCGCGCGCCAGGAACAGTCCGGCCAGCAGACTCAGGGGCAGGTTGTAAAAAATAAAATTTCCCAGGGCATGACCGGTGATGGCGAAGACCCCGAGTACCAGGCCCAACGCCTGCAGGCGCCGGGCGTCATGGATCTGCACCGCCTTGCCCGCCTGATACAGCAGACGATACAGCGCGTACATGAGCACTCCGGCGAAACTGAGCAGGAAACCCAGATTGATGAGACCACCCTCGGCCAGATATTCCAGATAATCATTGTGGGCATAGGTGCCCGCCGACGCCAGTTCACCCGGCAGGCGATAGGCGGGATAATTGAGAAAATAAGACCCGATTCCCGTTCCCAGCCAGGGATGGCTCAGAAACATGTGCCAGGTGGCAATCCACATGAACTTACGCGATACCGTGGTCATGTTACTGGTGATGTAGCTGGGCGCGAGATGCCCGATCAGGTCGAAACCGTGGGCGTAATCCATCAGCAGGAGCGCGATGAATGCCAGCGCGAAGACCAGTGCAAAGCGGGAAAGCGCCGCGGGCTGCCGCCATAGTCCCCAGAGGGCAAAAGGCATGGTACAGATCCACGCCAGGAAGCCGCCACGGCTACTGGTGGAAAAAAAGGCAAACAGGAGCAGGGTCAGCGTCACCAGGTAAAACAGGGCCGTCGGATCGATGCGAGCGCTCAGAAAGCGCACACTGCGGCGACCGTCCTGCACAAAATAGGCGACCAGGGTCGGAAAAAACAGGAGGTTCAACCAAGCGGCATAACTGTTGGTGTCCAGCAGCGGGCCGTAAGGCCGCAAATTGACCAGGTCTATCCCCTGCCCCATCCACGCGTAATATTGCCAAAGGGCCATTCCGCTCAATATCCAGGCGCTGGCCAGCACCCCGCGCCAAAGCCAGGTCCAGAGCGGTTCGGCGAGCGGCTCCGGAATCCCCATGCTGATAAGGAAGACCAGCGGCAGCGCGCCCAGCACCCAGAAGTAGAACCAACTGCTGTAGGGCGAGCCGCTCCAGAGCAAGGTCAAACCGAGCCACAGAAACCAGAACAACATGAACACCGGCAGAAAGCCACGCGGCCAGGGCAGACCGTCCCGCAGACGCGGCCACCAGACCAGAACCCCCCAGATCAGCAACACCACGCTGGCCGAGGCCAGCAACGGGATCAACTGGCCGTTGTAATACCAGGACAAGACATAGGCAAACAGCGGAAAGGCGGCGTAGAGCCAAATCCGAGCAGACGATACGACAGGGTTCACTGATCCTCCCCGGCATGCTGTGGACAACGGTAGTCGCCCTGCCCTCGGCAGACCGCGGAGCGGACGGATAGGTACCGGTGACAGCGTGTGCAACGCACCAGCCGATCCACGGCGGATCTCTTCAAGTGGCGTTGCCGGTGGCGCCATCCATAAAACAGGAGCGCGGCAAACACGGCCAGCATCAGCCACTTCAGCATAAGCACAGATATCCGTGTTGAGGTACGAAACCGCAGCGCATTGTCCGCTTGCGCATCCGCCGTGACCCCAGACGCGACAATCGTCAATTCCTTATGAAAAAGGCCCAACGATGCGGGCCTCTCCGAAATTGGTCGGGGCGAGAGGATTCGAACCTCCGACATCCGCCTCCCGAAGGCGGCGCTCTACCAGGCTGAGCCACGCCCCGATGACATCATCTAAAAATCACGCTCCACCGAGAATGCCGCCAGAAAGGCCAAAGCCTCTTTCTCTGGACTCCCCGGGAACCCGGCCAAACAAGCAACCGCCTGTTCCGCCTTGTCGGACGCAACGCGCAAAGTGTAATCAATTGACCCTGTCCTGGCAATGATGTCCCAGACGGGATCAAAAACGGCGGGGGGGTTACCACGAAGCGCCTCGCGCAGCACCGCCCGCTCGGCGGCCGTGGCGCATTCCATGGCGTGAATGTAAGGCAACGTCGCCTTACCATCGGCCAGATCATCACCGCGATTCTTGCCCATTTTTTCGGCGCAGGTGGAGTAGTCCAAGGCATCGTCCACTAACTGAAAGGCCATTCCGAGCAGAGAGCCGTAACGCATCAGAGCGGTTTCGCTGGCGGCATCCAGCCCATTCACGATCGCGCCGATGCGCGCCGCGGCCTCAAAAAGTTTGGCGGTCTTGGCCTCGATCACGGCGAAATAGGCCCCCGATCCCAGATGGGGATCGTTGGCGTTCTCCAACTGTGCCACTTCGCCTTGAGCAATGACGCTGGTGGCCTCCGCCATGGTGGCGAGGATGCGCATATCGCCGTCCCGCACCATCATTTCGAAGGAACGGGCGTAGAGAAAGTCGCCGACCAAAACCGCCGCAGCGTTGCCCCAGAGTTGATTGGCCGTCGCATTGTTGCGCCGCAGTTCGGAACCGTCCACCACGTCATCGTGCAGCAACGTCGCCGTATGGATGAACTCGACCACGGCGGCCAGAGGAATCGGGCGGGGACCGCGCTCACCCCCCATACGCGCCGCCAGCAGCAGGACGATGGGGCGCAGCCTTTTACCACCAGCATTGATCAGGTAGGCGCCCATAGCCGGGATGGTCGGTACCCCGGAACGCAATTGCTCCTGGATGACCTCGTTCACCGCCATCATATCAGACCGCACGAGACGGTTGACTTCCTCCAAATCCATGCCTTGCTGCCCCTCTGTCTGCCTGCATCAACACTTGCTCGCACCTGCACGGTGTTGAGCTTGCGGTCGCAGGCGATTGTCGTTAGCGCGGCACGAGCTTGTCAAGCAAGCCTATCCGCCACTTTGGGCGGAACCGGACAAGCCTGCCGGGATCTCGACATGACGGGACCGGGCCAGCTGCCGCAATACCTCCGGATCGCCATCCCATTGCGTCAATACACGCCACAGAGGATGCGGCCCCAGATCGGCGCCCGCGCGCAACATGCGCTCGCGCAGAGTCTTGCCACCGGTTCCCACGGCCAGGAAAAGCAGGATCAACGTGTTGATGTAATCCTCGATATGGTGCTGCTGATGGGTGATACGCAGGAGTTCGGCGTAGAGCGGCAGACGCTGCGGCTCATGGACCATCGCCCGCTGCAGCACCGCCATCCCGTAGGCCGGATCGGAATTTCGGGAGACCAGGGTCAGCGCCATCTCCGCCGTCATGGCCACTTCCGGGGCCTGGGCCTGGGCCTGCGGTATGGGCACCGCCATCCCCACCTTCTCGGCCAGCACCAGGAGTTCAAGATTACCGGGATCCTGCGTCAGGCCGGTGTCTATGCGTTCCCGCCACCAATCCTCCGTCATAGGGACAGCACCGGGCTTTTCTCCCAAACTTTCGAGTAAAGTGGCATAGCCATCCATGTCCGCCATGGCCAGGTACGTGTCGAGGAGGCGGTTGATGGCCCGGGTTTCGTGTGGATTCAAATCCACATACCAGCGCAGCACCGTGGCCGCTTGCGCATAGTGGCCATACTCCAAATAGATGGTAGCCTCGTTGAGCAGGTCTTCGACGCTGAGCGCTTGCTGTTCGACACCACTGTCCACCCCCGCCGGGGGAACGGGCACTTCCACGCCGGTTTCAGAAGACACCTGTTGCGGTGCCCGTGCGGCGGATGCAACATCTGGCGCGCTCCCGCTGTTTTGCACACGCCGGCGGCGCGCCCGGAGGCGGATAAACACTTCCACCAGCAGCAAGACAACAACAATAACCTCCAGAGATC
>JAKCBU010000023.1 GCA_021839095.1 Pseudomonadota bacterium
TGGCGCGCGGTGGCCGCGTCGTCCTCGCCGGGCGACCCAATGTCGGCAAATCCAGCCTGATGAACGCCCTCGCCCGGCGCGAATCCGCCATCGTCACCGCCATCCCCGGGACCACCCGCGACCTGCTGCGTGAGGAGATCCTCCTGAACGGGCTGCCGGTGGAACTCATCGACACCGCTGGCCTGCGTCAGGCCGGCGACGCCGTGGAGGCGGAAGGCATCGCCCGCGCCCGCCATATCCTGCACAGCGCGCAACTGATTCTTCTGGTGGCCGATGCCAGCGTCGGTTGGCAAGCAGAGGACGAAGCCATCCTGCGCGACTTGCCGGAAGGACCGCGCCGAATCATCTGGAACAAGTCGGATCTGGTCTCCGCCCCACCGCCCACCCCGGCGGGCGAGGCAGCCGTCGCCCTCTCCGCCCAAACCGGCGCGGGTCTCGATGCATTGCACCAGGGCATGATCGAAGCGCTGGGCATGCACGGCGGCAACTGCCCCTTCAGCGCCCGCCGCCGCCACGTCGAAGCGCTGGAAGATTGCCTGGATCAACTCAATACCGCGAAAGACCTGCACAGCGTCGGCGGGGTACCCGAATTGGTCGCCCAGTCCCTACGCGAAGCCGCCGGCGCCCTGGCCCGCGTCACCGGCCACATCGATGCGGAAGACATCCTCGGCGAGATTTTTTCCCGCTTTTGCATCGGGAAATGAAGCGTCCGGCGCCGGCGGGTAAAACGCCCGGCCGGCGCCGGTCTTCACCACCATTCATCCGGACTCGCGCTTATTCCACCGCGATCTTCCGCCGTTTGGCCGACTCCGCCTTGGGCAGAACCAACTCCAGCACCCCCTCCTTATAAGCGGCCTTTGTCTGGCTGGCATCCACATCCACCGGCAGCTGCACCGTGCGGGAAAACTCGCCATAGCGACGCTCACGATAGATGTATTTCCCTTCCTCCTGAGACTGGATCTCTTCCTTCTTGCCGCTGATATACACCTGGTTCCCGTGCACCTGAACGTCCAGCAGATCCTTGTTCATACCCGGGACTTCGGCCTTGATGACTATTTCGTTGTCGCGATCGATCACATCGATATGCGCGATGTGCGCACGCGGCGCGCCATTACTCGCCTGTACGGAAGAGCGAAAAACGCCCGGAAGTACCGAATCAAAGAATTGCTCCAACGGGTCCACGGAACGGACCGGCTGTGCGACCGACTTTGTTTTTTCATCCACCATGATCGAATCTCCTTATTGAGTCAACGTCATGAAAACCACCACATTCGATGGATGGGGGCCGCGGAAAAGAATTTCAAGGGCTCCGGATCGGACGCTTCAATACGGATAATCCCAGCCCTCCGGCTGGTCCTTGAAACGGCGATGTACCCACCAATATTGTTCGGGAGCTTTACGGATGGCCGCCTCCAGCGTGGCGTTCATGGCCGTCGCATCGGCCGTGGCATTGCCGCTGGGGAAGGACTCCGGCATCGGCACGAATTCTATCCGGAAACCTTGGCCGCGCGGCAGGCGATAGGCAAAGAGACCGAAGACCGGGCTATTGCGGCGCGCCGCCAGCCGTCCGAGCAACGGCGTCGTGCAGGCGGGACGGCCGAAAAAAGGGGCGTACCCCCCTTCGCGCGGATCGACGTTTTGATCGGGCAGCACGCCCACCACTTCTCCCTGCTGCAATGCGTGCAGAAGAGGGCGAACCCCGCTCTCCTTCGGGGTCAACCGCGCGCCACTACGGGCGCGCCCGGCCACCATGCGCGCATTGATGGCCGGATTGCCGGTTTCCATATACAGGACGGTGACGGGCCAGCGCTGGCCGATATAAAGCACGGCAGCCTCCCAGGCTCCCAGATGGGCCGTAAAGAGAATGACGCCGCGCCCCTCGGCCAGCGCGGCATCCACCCGCGCTCCCCCATGCACCTCCCGGATCAGGCCGAGGGCACGCGGCAGCGGCCAGTACCACAGTGGTCCCAGTTCCAGGGCCGCCTGACCCAGCGCCCGGAAATGCGCCCGCCGCAGGGCGTGCCGCTGGGTCAGGCTCTGTGCCGGAAAAACGATGGCGAGATTGGCGTCCACCACCCGACGGGGACGGGACAGACTCATCCGGGCCAAATCACCGAGCATCGCTCCCAGGACCGCCCGCCAGCCCCCCGGCAAATGCGCCGCTCCGCGCAACACCCAGACGGCCAGCGCGGCCACCGCCCTTTGTCCCAGACTTCCCTGCTGCGCCGTCACGTCGCCCTTCTCCTCCACGCCACAGCCCGCATTGTAAGGGAGGACAGGGCATTCCGAAACGGGGTCGACTTCCCCCCGACGCGGCCCTTGGTTATATTGCCGTAATGCACGATTCCAGCAACGACGATCTGGTCATCCTCGGCGGGACCTTTGATCCTATCCACTACGGGCATTTGCGCGCGGTGGAGGAAGTGCGTCAAGCCCTCGCCATCGCGCAGGTCATGCTGATTCCCGCCGGGCATCCGCCCCACCGCCAAAGCCCCTGGGCCGATGCCCACCATCGCCTGGTCATGGCCCGCATCGCCGTAGCCCACCACCCACGCTTCAGCGTCACTTCCTTGGAAGTGGAGCGCGCGGGGCCATCCTATACCGTCGACACCCTCAACACCCTGCGCCAGCAGCGCCCCCAGGCCATCCTGGCCATGGTCATTGGCATGGACGCCTTTCTGCGCTTCGATACCTGGCGGGATTGGCAGCACATTCTGGAGCTTACACACCTCATCGTCACGGGGCGCCCCGGCTGGCCCGCGGCCGAGTTGCCGGAAGCCTTGCGCCAAGCCCTTTATCAGCGTCGATGCGAGGATGTCGGCACCCTGCGCCGGGCGCCGGCGGGACACATTTTGTTTCACACCGTCACCGCCTTGGAGATCTCCGCAACGAGTATCCGCAGCCTGCTCGCCAGCCGTCAAAGTCCGCGCTTCCTGTTACCGGACGAAGTATTGGATTATATTGAGGCCGAACGGCTCTACCAAAACCCATAGCCCGACCATAGAGGATCATCACCCTTGGCGACAGCAGAAAATCTCCGCGACCTGGCCATCTCCGTTCTGGATGAACATAAAGCACTCGACATCAAGAGTATCGATGTCCGCAAACAAACCGACATCACCGACTATCTCGTCATCGCCTCCGGCAACTCCGATCGCCACCTGCGGGCGCTGGCCGACGCGGTGATGGCCCGTATGCGCGAGGAGGGCATTCGACCCATTGGCAAAGAGGGGCTTGCCGTCGGTGACTGGGTGCTGGTGGATCTTGGCGATGTGGTGGTCCACGTCATGCGGCCGGAAGTGCGCGATTTTTATCAACTGGAGCGTCTCTGGGGAGAGTTGCCCCAAATACGCAGTCAAAGCGAGAGTCGGTGATCCGCCATGCGCCTCTGGGTGCTGGCCATCGGCCGCAAAATGCCGACGTGGGTAGACGCTGGCGTGGCCGAATACACCACCCGGATGCCACCGCAACTGCGCGTCGAATGGCGCGGGTTATCTCTGGCGCGGCGCCAGCGCGGCGGGGATCCGATGCGCTGGCGCCGCGAGGAGGGCGAACGCATTCTCGCCGCCACTCCCGCCGGAGTCGAGCGGGTGGCACTGGACGTCGGGGGGCGGTATCTGGACAGCGCGGCCCTGGCGCGACGCATCGAGACCTGGTTCAATGGCGGGCGCGACGTGGCCTTGTGGATTGGCGGCCCGGATGGTCTCGACCCGACCCTGCAACCAGACTGGCGCTGGTCGCTATCGCCGTTGACCCTCGCCCATCCGGTGGTGCGTGTCGTATTGGCCGAACAGTTATACCGGGCTTGGAGCATTCAGGCCGGTTTGCCCTATCATCGTGGCGGAGAGGAGTAACGCTGACGTGAACAAGCTATGGAATCACCCCATGTATCCCCGATTAGGGATGGCGCTGGCCCTGACTCTGGGTCTCGGCGCCTGTGCCCAGATCGTGCAGGTCAGCCCGCGGCAAAGCGCCGCCGACACGATTTCCGTGCAGGCCGGCCGGGAACGCATTCTCGCCCTCTCACCGGCGGTCAGCGCACGGCAACTGGCGCCGGCGCGACAGGCCCTGAGTGCCGCGCGCGCGGCGGTTGCGCGCGGCGACTACACCCTGGCAAGCCGCCAGACCCTGCTCGCCAAAACCCTGCTCGACAATATTCAGACCCGCCTCAACAGCGCATCCACCGACAGCCAGCGGACAGCACTGCAAAGCCAGATCGCCGATTTGCAGAGTCGCAACGCCTCGCTCCGGCAACAGATTGCCGCCACCAAGGCACAGATCGCCCAGGAGGCCCCGTGATGCGCGCCCGTCATCTTATCGCCGCCGCCGCCCTGCTCGTTACCCTCCCTGGGGTGGCGCTGGCCGATGCCACGACGACCCATGCGCTGCGGCAAGCCCTTCAGCGACTCCAGGAGGCGCAACGCAGCGGCCCGCCCATCCCCCCCGCGACACTTTCCGGTTTACAGAACAGCATTCAGATGATGACCCGCGATCAAGTAGATCCGCCCCTCTTTCGGGTGGATCAGGCGATTTTCGACGCCCGCATGGCGGGCTTACGGGAAGAGCGGCACCAGACGGATCAGCAAGGTTCGTTATACCCCCTGCAAAATCAGGTGCGCTCTTTAACCCGCCAATATCAGTCCCTGCAAACTGAATACGCCAATTTGCGGGCGCAATTGGCGAACAAGACCATGAGCGGCGCACAAACCCAGCATCTGCAAGCCGAGATCCAGCAGCAAAAACAACTGTTGCAACAGGAAGAGCACCGCCTCGCCGGACTGGCCGGACAACCGTCGGCAACACCCAATTCGACGACGGCCCCTCCGGCGGCTGGCTATGGCAAAGCACTCACGGTATACGCCCAGGTCCGGGCCGCTAGCGATGGCGTGCATGTCACCATGCCGGTGGACAGTCTGTTCGGCAGCGACAACCGGCTTTCCACCGACGGTGCCCAACGTCTGCGGGCCATTTCCGGAATTCTCAAACAAGCCGCGGTCAGCGAAATACTGGTACGGGTCTCTCCCCAGCCATTGGGCGCCAATGCGGCGACCCAGCGCGCCGAAACCATACTCCGCACCCTGCGCCGCGACGGCATACCGGGCCAGGTACTGGCCCTGGCCACGGGTGCCGGCCTCAGCACCGGCGTAGCCGAACTGCTGTTGGTGAACGCCAGCCAGACTCCGTGACATCCCTGATTCTCGCCTCGGCCTCACCACGCCGCCTCGCCCTGCTCCAACAGTTGGGCTATGCGCCGGAGGTCTTGCCGGTCGCTGTGGACGAGACGCCCCGCGCGGGAGAAGCTCCCGACGCCCTGGCTCGGCGCCTGGCCCACAGCAAGGCGCTCGCCGCGGCGGCAATCCACCCGCAGGACACCATTCTTGCGGCGGATACCGTCGTTGCTCTGGGGAGTCACCTCTTCGGCAAACCGCGCGACGCCGACGACGCCGCTCGCATGTATCGGGCGCTGGGCGGCGTCTGGCATCAGGTACATACCGCCATCGCCCTCTTCCACCGCGGCCAGATCACGCTGCGACTGTGCGACAGCGCCGTCCGCCTGCGCGCGCTCAGCACCGCGGAAATGCGGGCTTACTGGGAAACCGGCGAACCCGCCGACAAAGCCGGCGCCTACGCCATTCAAGGCTTCGGCGCCGTCTTCGTCAGTGCTGTGCAGGGATCTTACAGCGGCGTCGTGGGCCTGCCCCTTTTCGAAACGGCGGAGTGTCTTGCCGCTTGTGGCCTCCCCCCTCCTTGCCTCCCAGGATACGCATGAGCGAAGAACTGCTGATCAATGTCACCCCCCAGGAAATCCGCGTTGCGCTGGTGGATAACGGTGTCCTTCAGGAACTCCAGGTCGAGCGCAGTGGCCATCGCGGTCTGGTGGGCAATATCTACAAAGGGATCGTCCGCCGTGTGCTCCCCGGTATGCAGGCCGCCTTCGTCGACATCGGTCTGGAACGCACGGCTTTCCTCCACGCCGCCGATATCCAGGAGGATCGCGAGGAGGCACAAGGCGAGACCGATATCGAGACACGGCCTGGTCATCATGAAATCCGCAATGTCTGTGCCCTGCTCCACGAAGGGCAGGAAGTGGTGGTGCAAGTCATCAAAGACCCGCTGGGCAGTAAGGGCGCCCGTCTTTCCACTCGCATCACCCTGCCCGGGCGCTATCTGGTCTATATGCCCTATGTGCCCCGGATCGGTGTCTCCACCCGTATCGAATCTCCTGAAGAACGCACCCGGCTCAAAGAGCGGCTCAAATCCGTGATTTCCCCCGAAGAGGCGGGTGGCTACATCATCCGCACCCTCGCGGAAGGCGTGGACGAGGCGGATTTTGCCGGCGATATCGATTTTCTGCGCCGCCTGTGGCAATCCATCCGCGCCCGCCTGGAACACACCTCGGCCCCTGGCGAGATTCACCGCGATCTCAATCTCGCCATGCGCATGATGCGCGACGTGATGTCCGACGACATTCAGCGGGTACGCATCGACTCCCGGGAAACGGTTGATGCGGCCCTGGCCTTCTGTGCGGGCGTCACCCCGGAAGTCGCCGGGCGCATCGAGCACTATAGCGGCGAGCGTCCCCTCTTCGACCTTTACAATGTCGAAGAGGAAATAGAACGGGCCTTGCAAAGCCGGGTGACCCTCAAGTCCGGCGCCTATCTCATCATCGACCAGACCGAGGCCCTGACCACCGTGGACGTCAACACCGGCGGCTTCGTCGGTCGCCGCAACCAGGAAGAAACCATTCTCAAGACCAATCTGGAAGCCGCCGCCGCCATCGCCCGGCAGATGCGCCTGCGCAACATCGGCGGCATGATCATCATCGACTTCATCGACATGGAGGAGGAAGAACACAAACGCCGGGTCCAGCGTGCCCTGGAAAAAGCCATCCAAAGCGATCGCACCCGCTGCAGCATCACCCAGATCTCCGCGCTGGGACTGGTGGAAATGACCCGCAAACGCACCCGCGAGAGCCTGCGCCAAGCGCTCTGCGAGCCTTGCCCCTACTGCCACGGCCGCGGCTTCATGAAAACCGCGGAAACCATCTGCTACGAAATCCTTCGCGAAATTGTCCGCGAAACCCGCGCCTATCCGGCAGAGCGCTTCGTGGTCCTGGCCTCTCCGCAGGTGATGGAGAAGCTGTTGGACGAAGAAAGCACCAGCCTCGCGGCGCTGGAGGAGTTCATCGGCCGGCCCATCAAGGTACAGGCCGAAGCGGCCTATACGCAAGAGCAGTACGACATCATCCTGATGTGATCCGGGGAAAAGCGACACAAAGCCCGCGGTGCCGCGCTTGAGCAGGTGGAGAATTACCGCGGCGCCGGGTCCGCCGGGACGTTCACCACCACGCGCTCGCGCAACCGTTGCGCCATCTTGGGGCCCACAACCGCGGCTAACGACGCGGGGCCGGGATAGGGGCCGTGCGTCTCCCGGAAGGTGACCACCGCCGCCGCCCGCTTTTCGCCCACTCCCCGGAGACAACGCAACTGGGAGACATCGGCATGGTTAATGTCCACGAAGTCCGGACAAGTTTTACGGGCGGCCGCCAGCGCAAACGGGCTCGCGAAGAGCGTGCAGCAGGCGAATATGGAGAACCACGGCCACCAGCCCTTCCAGAAAGTGCTTAACGAACGCAACGGCGTGCCCCTAGCCCCGCAATGCCTCGCGCACCCGGTCTCCCATCGCCACCAATGCTTCCGCTGTGCTCTCTTTCGCATGGGCAAAATTCAAGTCCGAGATGGCATTCATCGGAACCAGATGCAGATGGGTATGCGGCACTTCCAGGCCGGCGACCATGACCCCGACCCGTTTGCAGCCCGTCACCTGCTCCAGCGCCGGTACGACACGCTTGGCAAAGGGCAGCAGCCCGGCCAGCGTCTCGTCATCCAGCGTGAAGAGGTAATCATGCTCGATCTTGGGAATGACCAGCGTATGTCCCGGCCGGATTGGGCGGATATCGAGAAAGGCCAGGTAACGGTCATCTTCCAAAACTTTCTGAGCCGGAATCTCACCGTGGATGATGCGGGTAAACAGGGTACTCATGCGTCCTCCCTGAGGGTGGCCAGAACGGCTTCGGCGGCATCCAGCGTCGTGGCGATCTCGGCATCGCCGTGGGCCGCCGAAAGGAAGCCCGCCTCATAGGCACTAGGGGCGAGATACACTCCGCGCGCCAGCAGGCCATGGAAAAAACGGGCGTAGCGCTTGCGGTCAGCGGCCATGACCGCATCAAAACCACGCACCGGCCGTTCCGCAAAAAACCAGCCGAACATAGCCGGGACTTGATTGATCTGCATGGGGATGCCGGCGGCCTTGGCGCGCTCCGCCAGACCCGCGCAGAGCGCCGCCGTCTGCGCCGCCAGTCGCGCATGGAAGCCCGGCGCCGTCAGCAGCCGCAGCGTCGTCAGACCGGCCGCCATGGCCACCGGGTTCCCCGACAACGTCCCCGCCTGGTATACCGGCCCGGTGGGCGCCAAATATTCCATCATCTCCCGCGGGCCACCGACAGCGCCCACCGGCAGGCCACCGCCGATGATTTTACCCAGCGTGGTCAAGTCGGGCCGCACACCGTAAAGCGCCTGCGCGCCACCCACGGCCACCCGGAATCCGGTCATCACCTCATCAAAGATCAACACGCACGCGTATCGATCACAAATCGCGCGCAAGCCTTCCAGGAAACCCGGCTCCGGCGGCACACAACCCATATTGCCGGCCACCGGCTCGACAATGATGGTGGCGACATCAAAACCGAATCGCGCCATCATTTCTTCCACCGCAGGGAGGTCGTTATAGGGCAGCACCAGGGTATCCTGACTCAGGTCACGCGGAACTCCCGCACTGGAAGGCTGGCCGAGGGTCAGCGCCCCCGAACCGGCCTTCACCAGCAAGCTGTCGCTATGGCCGTGGTAATTACCCTCGAACTTGATGATCTTGTCGCGCCCGGTATAACCCCGGGCCAAACGGATGGCCGTCATCACCGCCTCGGTACCACTGGAGGTCATCCGTACCGACTCGATGCTCGGCACCAGCGCGCAGACCAGTTCCGCCATCTCCACTTCGATAGCGGTCGGGGCACCAAAACCGAGGCCCTTGTCCATCTGCGCGCGCACCGCCGCCAGCACTTCCGGATGACCGTGGCCGTGAATCATCGGCCCCCAGGAGCCCACATAATCGATGTAACGGCGGCCTTCCACATCCCAGACGAAAGGCCCTTCGGCATGATCGATAAAAACCGGGTCACCACCCACTCCGCGGAAGGCCCGAACCGGTGAATTGACCCCGCCTGGGATACACTGTTGCGCCGCGCTGAAGAGCGCGTGTGAGTTCTGCGTCATCGTCACTCCTTACGACCATCGAACAGGGCAGTGAAGCGCCGTGCCGCACCCTCCACGTCAGCGGCGGCAAAAACACCGGAGATCACGGCCAGGGCATCGGCGCCCGCGGCAATCACCGCGCGGCCATTGGTCTCCGTGATGCCGCCGATGGCGACCAGAGGCAGGCCAACGGCCGCGCGCGCCGCCGTCAAGATGTCCGTGCGCACCCGGGGGGCGCCAGGCTTGCTGGGCGAGGCAAAAAAAGAGCCGAAAGCCACATAGTCCGCG
>JAKCBU010000024.1 GCA_021839095.1 Pseudomonadota bacterium
AGCCCCGGTCGGGGAAGAGGCGGTCCCCACCGGGTTTGGCAACCATGATCTGGAGCAGAGCGCCATCGGGAGACTGGGAAACCACTTCCGCACCAAATTTACCGTCATCCATCCATACCTTCTGGCCCAGCGGTAGACGTTCCACCAGGGAGGGGATCGTACAGGAAATACGGGCGGGCTGATGGTGATCCGGCTCTGCGGCCGCGCCGGGCAAGGCATCCCGGGTCAGCAAGAGGTGATCCCCTACGGCGAGCAGGATGGCGGTAGGTGTTTCGGGAATACCGGCGATGTGTCCATGATGGCGGCGGTGCTGGTCACTTTGCCACGGGGTCCCGTTCATGAGATAGACGCTTTGCGGGCAACTCAGGGTCACCACCGCATCTGTCACGGATTCCACCTCCAGGCGGCGCTCTTTGCCTCGCGCATCCATGCAGCGCAATACTTCCCCGACTTCCGGGGGACGGTTGGTCTTGATCGGCAGGAGTTGGCAATCCACCGGAGGCAACGGGCCCTGTGCATCACCTTTCCACGCCGCCCGACAATGTGCTGGAAGAACCACTCGCCCCCGATGGTCCCGCATGGGCCGCAGGTGCAGGACGCCTTCCTCCGTGGCCAAAGGGCCGGTGCGAATCTTGTGGCCGGCCAGATCGGCGAGGATCTTGCATGGCCGCTCCGTCTCCTGCCGCGCAGCGCGCAGCGTGCGCACCATTGCCGCCCACTCCACCGGGTTATCATGGGCGCAATTGATCCGGGCGATGTCCATGCCCGAAATCAGCAGTTCTTTCATGAAGGTAAGATCAGTGGCCCGCTCGCCGGGCAAGGTCACCATGATACGGGTATTCCGCTTGCCGGGGGCTGGTCCCAGGAGTAACTCGGTATTGCTCCGGAGCGTGGACGTGTCCTCGTCATCGCGGGTCGTTGAGGCATCTGAAGCGCGCCCCCGGGCTTTCCCGGTGGCTGCCCGGAGCACCGCGATGATGCGCTCTATGCTGTCCAAGACATGACTTTCACACCGCCCCAGTGAAGACAGTCCTTCTCGGGCCAATGCCTCTTGGAGGGGTCGAATATCGACGCTGCGCAGGACCAGGTAATGGACCACGTTGCGCACTCCGGGATGCAATCGCAAACCGGGGTCCTGCTGGTCCAGGGCGGCGAGGCGCTTTTCGCTTTCGTCCAAGACGCGGTCGCGGAGGGCGAGTAAGGAATCCAGCAAGTCGTTCCATAGCGCGGCGCGTGTTGGCATAAACCCTCCGTAGCACAGAGCTATAAAGTATAAACGCGCTAGCCCAGCAATAGGCCGATACATGTTTGCAACGACCTAAACGACCTAACCGTATCTTACGATACCTGAAAGCGGGGCAGTTCTGTGCCAAGGTCCGGGATCGCGGTGAATCTGACTTCCTCCTCGGTGGTTACCGCGAGGGATGCCTTCATGTGCCGCAAAATGTTTTGAACGGACCGAAACTCTCGGGAGCGGGTTGGGCATGGTCTTCCCACCCCGGACGTTCCTCGAACGGCTGTGCAAGCACGTCGAGCAGCGTTTTGAACGGAGCGAAATCCTGCGCATTCGTAGCGGCGGCCAGGGCTTCCTCGACTTTGTGGTTGCGCGGAATATAGATCGGATTGACCCGATCCATGGCCTCGGCGCACAGTTCCGCGGGGAGGCTTTCGCGCGCTAGACGGGCTTTCCATTGGGGTAACCAGAGATCGAATCGCGTCGGATCGGCAAAGTGGGTCCGGACCTGGGCCTCATCACCGCGTAACGCCGCCGACAGGTGACGGAAGACCAGGGTGTAGTCGGCCCTCTGATCTTCCATGGCGGAGAGGAGGGTCTGCACCAGGGCAAGATCATCCTCTTCCGCCGTGCTCAACCCTATCTTGGCGCGCATGCCCTTCAGCCAGTGGTGTGCGTAGAGCTTGGGGAACGCGTTGACCTGTTCGGTCAACAGGCGAACAGCTTCCTCCGGATCGGGGCTGACCAGGTCGATCAGGGTTTCGGCGAAACGCGTGAGATTCCATTGCGCAATCTGTGGCTGACGGGCATAGGCGTAGCGGCCCTGGACGTCGATAGAGCTGAAAACGGTGTTGGGGTCGTAAGCATCCATGAAGGCGCAGGGACCATAGTCAATGGTTTCTCCGGCGATGCTCATGTTGTCGGTGTTCATGACGCCGTGAATGAACCCGACCAGCATCCAACGCGCGACCAATGCGGCCTGGGCGGCGGACACCGCGGCAAAGAGGTCGAGATAGGGATTGCCGGTATTTTCCAGAGCGGGGTAGTGGCGAGCGATGGTATAGTCGGCGAGCTGTTTGATCTTGGCGTTTTCGTTGCGCGCGGCAAAGTACTGAAAGGTGCCAATGCGAATATGGCTGGCGGCGATACGGGTGAGAATGGCGCCGGGGAGCGGCGTTTCACGGTGGATTATTTCTCCCGTCGCCACGGCGGCCAGTGCGCGGGTCGTGGGAACGCCCAGCGCGTGCATGGCTTCGCCAATCACGTATTCGCGCAGCACCGGCCCCAGCGCCGCCTTGCCATCGCCGCCCCGCGAAAAAGGGGTACGGCCGGAGCCTTTCAGTTGCATATCCCGACGCCGACCATGGCGGTCGATCACTTCGCCCAGCAACAGGGCGCGGCCATCCCCCAATTGGGGGGAGAATTGGCCGAATTGATGTCCGGCATAAACCTGGGCGAGGGGATGGGCTTCCTCGGGAATTTGGTTGCCGGAAAAAATCCTGGCGCCGAGATCGGTATCCAGAGCGGCGCTATCGAGACCCAATTCTTCTGCCAGTGCCTGATTGAACAGGAGCAATCGCGGCGCGGGTACGGTGGCGGGCCGCCAGGGAGCGTAAAAGCCCTCCAGGTCGTGCGCGTAGGTATTATCGAATGGTAACAATAGAGTAGCTTTACCCATAAGTGCATATCCTGGTGATTTCATGCATACCGCTACATAACATAGGTTAGCCGAACATACGGCCGGGGGTATAGTAGCACGCGGTTTTTTGGATAGGAGATGGTGATTGATCTATTTGGTGTCGAAGGTGGCGCGGACAAATGTGGTGTCAACGGAAAAGAATCATCAGGACGGGTAGTTTATAATGACGTGTTATTGTATTATTATTATACGGGAGCGTAGGGTCTCAGCGTCAGTGCATCAAACTTTGATATGTCTTCCAGCGCATATAATGTCATGGCGAATTTTCCAGTGTTAAGCACTCTGATACGGAGCGTATGAAAGGTTATGGATAATCAGTCACGCATGCGGCGCATTCTATGGAGCACACTCGGAGCCCGGTTTGATCGGGATGAATCTCTGGCATTACTGCTTCGCTGGGAAAGCGCCTACATGGGAAGTGCCCTGCGCACACCGACCACGACGACTATTGAATTCGTACGCAAGGAGATTGGTTCGACCCTCCCGGAGGGCGAACGCAAGGCTCTGATACAGGAAATTTTTTCGCTATTGACCGCCGGCGAGGCTTTGCTCGGTCCGGACCCGGTCATTCAACTGCAGCACTTTCGGGAAGGCCGCGCCAGCCAAGAGGCGGCGGCTTCCGTGTCTCGGCAGCCGGTGACACCGCCTCCGCCTCCCCCATCATCACCATCACCATCACCATCACCATCACCATCACCATCACCATCACCATCACCGGCCGCGAAACGCGGACGCTATGGCCTGGATGACGACACGTTTTCCCAGATATTTCTTGATCATGACTGAGCATATTTTTGGATGGAGAATCAGATGGCGCGCGAAAATACGTTGACTCGGGAATTTTTACGGCACTTCATCCCCGCCGTATTGATTAATGCTGTGCTGGTGCTCGGTATTCTCGCATTGGGGCAATACCTGCTGATTCACCAGGCGGAGGACCAGGAGCTTTCCGCCATACGCAATGAATTTCATCAACTGACAACGGTTTATGCGCAGCAGGTTCTCGGTGACGCCAGTGCCCTGGCAGGCAACCCAGGCGTGATGAGTGCCTTCGCCACCGCACCTTCCGCAAGTCAACGTGCCCAACTTGGCGCGGAGTCCGATAGCTTGTATCGCGCACTCAAGTCACAATACGGTCACGCCGTCGTCGTGTTCATCGCCAATCAGCATGTATTGTATCGCGCGAATAAACCAACGTTCTTCGGGGACCATATCATTCCTCGTCCAGATATCTCTCAGGTCATAAAAACGGGTCTGCCGACGGCCAATCTGGGACTGCTGAAGCTGGTTGGTTATTCTGTAAGCGGCGTTGCTCCCGTGCTTTCCAGTGATGGCAGTGCGATCGGAATCGCGCAGGTCAGTTTGCCCATTGCTTCGCTATATGGCCGCATATTGCATGATATTCCCGGAAGCCGTATTGCCGTCTTGATCCACCAGAACGGCACTCCCGATAATTCCCAGGGAAAAATGGTAGGAAACAATGTATTCAGCTACGTCAGCTCGCCAGACTTTCAGGAATATATTGACAAACATCCCCATGTATTGCAGGCGGACTACAGTGGCATCGCCAGGTTCAAGGATGGGGAGTTTTACCATCTCTTCGTGATCCCTCTGACGGGATATGACAAGAAGCCTCTGGGCCTCGCCGTGTTTGGCTACAACGTAACGAACACGCTACGTATCGCGGCGATCACGCTCGGTGCGTCCCTGATTTTGAGCGCCTTGGTATTCCTCTTGATCGGACTCGATCTGAAACACTTTGTCGAGCGGCGTATACTTGCCCCGGTAGTGGAGTTGGCGAAGCGGTTGCGGGCCATTTCTTTGGGGGAGCGATTGGAACAAGCGGTAGAGCAGTCGGAAACGAATGAAATCGGCATCCTCCAAACAGCGGCCGAACGTCTGCGCAAGACCTTGCTCAATATGCTGGGTCACCTCAAAAAGGACTAGCGCGCTCGTTCCGCTCCGGGTTTACGGTCACTGACGGGTGGCATCGGCGACAAGAAATGCGGAATGCCGGGGTGCATGGCTCAGTGCTCATGCAAATGGTGCATGTCCGGGGCGTGGGTATGGTCATGAGTTACCGGTTCGTGCTCATGTGGGTGGCGATGGCGAACACCGGGCGCCACGGGATGAGGGTGTGTGTGTTGATGGTGTGTGTCATGCACATGGACATGATCATGTGTCATGCGCGCATGGGTATGTTCATGTGCGTGGCTTTCGGTGAGATGCATCCAGATGCCCCAGCCCATCAGCGCGCCAGCGACCAGTAGGAGCGGAGTGACCGGAGCGCCGAGCATCACGCTGAGTATGGCACCGACAAAAGGAGCGCTGGAAAAGTATGCCCCTGTCCGTGCACTGCCGAGATGACGCAGACCGACCACAAAAAGGGCGAGGCTGACGCCATAGGCGAAAAACCCGAGCAGCATCGCCGCCGCCGCATCCGGCAGGGCAGGCAGGTGGTCGCCGAGCAGCAGGGCCAGCCCGAGATTGACGCTGCCCGCCACCCAACCCTTGTTGGCGGCGATCCAACTGGTATCGGTCAGGGAGACCTTGCGGGTCAGATTGTTATCCACTCCCCAGGAAAAGCAGGCACCGATGATGGCGGCGGCGGACCAGAGGTGGTCGAAATGCACCTGTCCCGGCCAACTGAGGAGCACCATCCCCAGCACAATGGCTACCATTCCCCAGGCAATGCGCCGGTCGAAACTCTCTTTGAATACCCACCACGCCAGCAGTGTCGTAAACACTGTCTCCGCATTTAAGAGCAAGGAGGCCGTCGAAGCGGTGGCACCCTGCAGACCGATCATGAACAGCACCGGCGCCAGGACTCCACCCGCCAGCACCGAAACCCCAAACCAGGACGCATCCCGGCGCGACAGCCGTACCCGTTCGGCGTGGCGCAGCCAGCGGTAGAGGGTCAGCCCCAGACCGGAGCCCAGATAGAGCAGCCCCGCCAACATCCAGGGACTGACCGATGCCAGCAGGACTTTGGCCAGCGGCGTACTCGCCCCAAAGAGCAGCGCTGACAGCAGGGCGGCCTGGATGCCGGGGTGGCGTAGGGCGCGGAGAAAGGACATGGGCCTCCTGTAGGCGAGAAAGACTGCCGATCAGCCGCTATGATACAACAAGCGGACCGCTATGGTAGGCGCAAAAAGCACCGCCGCCGGGAAAGGAGGTTTATCCGGGGTATCACCGTGGGCGCGCCACTTTCGCGCTCAAGGCGCTATACATTACCGGCGCCAGCCACAAAGACATGAACACGGACAGCACCAGACCGCCCATGACCGCTACCGCGAGGGGCTTGAGCAGATCGGTGCCGTGGCCGATACCGATGGCCAGCGGCAGAAAGCCGAAGACATCGGCGAGCATGGTCATCAGGATGGGACGCAGGCGCTGGCGGGCGGCGAGGGCGACCACGGCGGGACGCGGCAGCGGGCCACCGAGTTGCCGGGCGCGCGCGAAAATCAGAATCACATTGTTGACGGCAATGGCAAAGACCAGCAGCACGCCGAGGAAAGCGGTGCTATCGAGGTCGATGCCGAGCAGCAGCAGCGCCAGCAGCGCCCCGGGTGCCGCCAGCGCAATCGCCAGCAGGGCGGAAATGGCGGCCCGCTGACTGCTGAACTGAAAGCCGAGTAAGATCAGGAGCAAGGCGAGCGCCCCCCCGAGAATCAGCGCCATCTGTTGAAAGCTCTGCGACTGCTGGCGGTAGTAACCGCCCAGCAAGGTCGTCACGTTCGTCGGCAGGTGCAGATTCGCCACCACCGCACGCGCTTTGGCGGCGGCCTGCGCCAGTCCCTCACCGGGCTTCGGCTGCAGCCAGACGTAGGCGTCAGGCACCAGATTTTGATGGGTCACGAAGGGTATTGCGCCCTGCACATGCACGCCGGCGATACTGGCCAGCGGTGTAAAACTCCCGTCCGGTAAGCGAATGGGGAGGTTGTCCATCTCGCGGGGGGTGAAATCGTGGCCGGCGAGACTGACGCGAATCGGCAGGATCTGCTCGCCGTGCAGGAGGAAGCCCGCCTGCCGCCCCCAGAAGCGCGCCTTGATTTGACCGGCCAGCACTGGCGGAGTGATGCCGTAGATGGCGGCCAGTGGCGATGGAGTGATCTCCAGTTCGGGACCGGCGGAAGGTGACTTGAAGTTCACGGACTCAAAGGCGTGGCTCTGGCGCAATGCCGCCGCCAGGCGCGCGCCCTGCGCACGCAGCGTGGCGGAATCCGAGCCGAAGAGGTACACCACCAGCGGCGCATGGGCACCCGAGAGGTTGCCCAGGCGTACGATCATTGTTTGGTGGAGCGTCATGGACAGCAGATTGGGCGCCATTTGACGGAACTGTGTCTGCAGCGTGCGCATCACCGTCTCGGTACTCTGCGCGTGATCGGGTTTGAGGACGATGGCGATGGCCCCCTTGTTGGCCGGCGCATGGAGGAACTGGAAGCCGCGCCCGACCATCAGCGATGCTTGCTCCACCTCGGGATTCTTCAGCGCCACTCGCATGAAATCGCGCCCCACGCGGGTGGTTTCCGCCACGCTGCTGCCGACCGGAGTGCGGAAGGGCACCGAGATCACGCCTTCGTCCCAGTGGGGCAGAAAAGCGGTGGGCAGGGTAGCCAGGGCCCGCCATCCCGCGACCACGAGGAGCAGAACGACCGGAATGGCCCACCACGGGCGGCGCATTCCGAAGACCAGCCAGCGGCTGAAATGTCGGCGTAACCAGCGTTCAGCACCATTTCGCCGGTTCTGCCGCGGCCGCCCGGCGAGCCAGGCGGCCAGCACCGGCGTCACCAGCAAGGCGACGATTTGCGAGGTCAGCAGCGCAATGACGATGGCCAGCGCCATATGCCGGAACAGGAGACCCAGCGTGCCGGATAAGAAAATCAGCGGCAGAAAGATCAGGCAGGAGGTGAGGGTGGCCAGGGTCATCAGTGGCAGAATTTCGGCGGCGCGACGCAAGGCTAGCCGTTGCCGCGAGAGGCGGTCGCCGTGCAGACCGTGGAGTCCGCGTTCAATCACCACGATGGCATGATCCACCAATGCGCCGATCGCCGCTGTCAGGCCGCCGAGCGTCATGATGTTGAGCCCGTAGCCCAACGTGTGCAAGACCAGAAAAGTGGCCGCCAGGGCCAGCGGGACGACCACCAGGGTCGCCAGCGCCCCATCGAAGCGGCCGAGAAAGGCGAAGACCACCAGCCAGGCGATCAGACTGCCGAGCCCGAGGGCGATCCAGACGTCGCGCAGACTGCCACTGATCAAATGGCTCAAGTCATAGATAGGCACGAGTTGCACGCCGGGTGGCAGGTGCGCCCGCAATGTCGCCAATCGGTGTTGTACGGCACGGGCGACATCCACATCGTTGGCTCTCGATTGGGAGAGCACGTCGACGATCAGGGCATGGCGGTAGCCGGGGACGGCGGCATCGGTGAGTAAGGGCGGCGGACCGACTCGCACCTGTCCCAGCGTGCCCAGCGCCAGCGGGGCACGGACGCCTTCGGCATTGGCCGGGCCGAGAGGCAGGGTCAGGGTGGCCAGATGCGCCGTATCCACCGGCCGCGGCGTGGTGGCGACGATAAATTGCTGGTGATAGGCGTGCAGAATGCCGGAGAAAAAAGGTCCTTGGGCGCGGCGGAGGGTGTCGATCACCTGCTGTGCCGTCAGGTGATATTGCGCCAGGCGCACCGGATTCAGATCGATATGCACCTGTGGCCAGCCGCGCCCGGTGCCCTGCACCTGATAGACGCCGGGAATCGCCAGCAGGGCGGGGCGAACCTGGAAGGCGAAAGTCGGCATCATCGCCGAACTGTCCTGTTGATTGGAGACCAGCGCATACTCGGCGAAAGGATAGGTGTAGGGTGCCATGCGCGTCACCCGCATCTGCGCGCCGACGGGCAAGCGAACCTGCGAGAGACGGGCCTGCAGCATGAGATAAGCGGTCTGCGGATTGACGCCGGGATTGAAGTAGACATTGAGCTTGGTCAGTCCGTTACCGGTCTGCGAGCGCACCAGCCGGACGCCCGGCTGACCCTTGGCCAATGCCTCCAGCGGTCGGGTGATCTCGACTTCCATGAACTTGACCGGCAGACTGCCATCGTTGACCAGTACCGCCACGCGTGGGAAGTCGACATTGGGAAACACGCTTTCCGTCAGGCTTTTCAGGGCGAACCAGCCCGCCGCGAGCAGGAACAGGGCGGCGAGGATCACGCTGAAGCGGTTTTCCCAGAGGCCATCCAGATAACGCTTCATGGTGTCCGGACCTGCACGGGGGTATCGGCGACGAGGCGGGTGTTGCCGGAGCGTACGACGGGTTCCCCTATCCGGAGATCACCGCTGACCCAGGTGCGATCGCCATGCGTGGCGACGATGCGGACGGGCACCACGACCGCCCGCCCGTGGCGGACGG
>JAKCBU010000025.1 GCA_021839095.1 Pseudomonadota bacterium
CGATCTGGCGGATGTGCTGGTGATGACCATCGGCATCAAACCCCGCATCGAACTGGCGCAAGCGGCGGGTTTACAGTGCGAAACCGGCATCTTGGTCAATGACACCCTGCAAACCTATGATCCACGCATTTACGCCGTCGGCGAATGTGTGCAGCATCGCGGGCAGACCTATGGGCTGGTCGCGCCCCTCTTTGAACAGGCGAAAGTCGCGGCCAACCACCTGGCCGAGTATGGACGCATGCGCTATCAGGGCTCGGTCACCAGCACCAAACTCAAGGTCACCGGGATCGAGCTGTTTTCCGCCGGAGATTTCATGGGCGGAGACCACTGCGAAGAGGTCACCTTGCTCGATGGTGGGCAGGGGGTCTATAAAAAGGTCATCCTGCGGGAAAACAAGGTGGTCGGTGGCCTGCTCTATGGCGACACCGGCATCGGCCCCTGGCTCTTTCAGCTCATGCGCGACGGTACCGATGTCTCGGCCTTCCGCGACACCCTCGTCTTCGGCGAAACCCATCTGGGCGATTCCGGCCATGCCGGCGAGAGTCAGGCCGCGCGGTTACCCGACGGCGCGGAAATCTGCGGCTGCAATGGCGTGTCCAAGGGCAGCATTGTCAAGGCCATCCGCGAGCAGGGCCTGTTCACCCTGGAAGAAGTCCGTAAATGCACCAAGGCCAGCGCATCCTGCGGTTCCTGCACCGGATTGGTGGAGCAGTTGCTGGCCAGCACCCTCGGTGGTTTTTATGACAGCACCCCGAAGAAGAAGGCACTCTGCGGCTGTACCGACCTCAGTCACCAGGAAGTCCGCGACGCCATCCTCGAGGAAAAACTGCTCTCCGTGCGCCAGGCCTTTGCCTATCTGGACTGGCGCCACCCGGGCGGTTGCGCCACCTGCCGGCCGGCGGTCAACTACTACATACGCACGGCCTGGCCGGCGGAAGGCGTCGACGATGCCCAGTCCCGCTTCATCAACGAGCGCGCCCACGCCAATATCCAACGCGATGGCACCTATTCGGTCGTTCCCCGCATTTATGGTGGAGTGACCAGTCCGGCGGAATTGAAACGCATCGCCGAAGTGGCCGAACGCCACCACGTCCCGATGGTGAAATTCACCGGTGGTCAGCGTCTGGACCTGCTGGGAGTGAAAAAAGAGGATCTACCGCGGATCTGGGCGGAACTGGACATGCCCTCGGGACACGCTTACGGCAAGGCCCTGCGGACCGTCAAATCTTGTGTCGGCACCGAGTTTTGTCGCTTCGGCGTGCAGGACAGTACCCGCCTGGCCATTGAACTGGAACGGGGTCTGGAACGTATGTGGGCCCCCCACAAGGTTAAACTCGCCGCCTCCGGATGCCCGCGCAATTGCGCCGAGAGCACCATCAAGGATTTTGGCGTCATCGGGGTGGATTCCGGCTGGGAATTGTACGTGGGCGGTAATGGCGGCATGAAGGTACGCGCCGCTGATCTCCTCTGCAAGGTAAAAACCCACGAGGAAGTGTTGGAAGTGGCCAAAGCTTTCTTACAGATGTATCGGGAAGATGCCCAATATCTGGAGCGCACCGCTCCCTGGGTGGAACGGGTGGGCCTGGACCATATCAAGGCGGTCGTCGTGAAAGATCTGGAATCCCGTCGGCAACTCGCCGCGCGTATGGACTTCGCCCTGTCGCAGGAAAAAGATCCCTGGACGGAGGCGATTTCCGGTCGCCTGGATATTCACGCCGCGCCGTTGCGCCGCATCCCCGCTTGAGGTGACCCTGATGGAATGGTTGGCACTGGGCAACATTGAAGAGATTCCCGCCCTCGGCGGTCGTTATGTGGAGACGCCACAGGGGCAGATCGCCCTTTTGCGCAATGAAAATGATGAGATCTTTGCCGTCCGGAATCGTTGTCCCCATCGCGGCGGGCCGCTGTCGGAAGGCTTCGTCTCCGGTCACACCGTGTTCTGTCCACTGCACAACTGGCAGATCGATCTGGAGAAAGGCGAGGCCATGGCCCCCGACCACGGTTGCGTCAAAACCTTCCCGGTGCGGATCGAAGATCAGCAGGTCTGGCTCGGCCTGGAAGAGGAGGCTCCATGACCCTTCTGCGGCCACAAACCACGCAACCGCTGCGCCGGTTGGAGAGCAAATCGGCCTGCCCTTACTGTGGGACCGGCTGCGGGGTCATTATCGAGCACGACGGCCAGCGCATCACCGGCGTGCGCGGCGACCCCGACCATCCCGCCAATTTCGGTCAACTGTGCAGCAAGGGCAATACCCTGCATCTGAGCAGCGCGGGCGAGGATCGCGCCCGTGCGCCCCTGCAACACCGGCGTGACAGTGAGGACTGGTCGCCTCTGGCCTGGCCGCAGGCACTGTCGCGGATAGCGCGGCAATGGGCGGAGATCATCCACACGCAAGGCCCGCAGGCCGTGGCCCTTTATGTCTCCGGGCAATTGCCGACGGAAGATTATTATGTGGCCAATAAACTCGCCAAGGGCTTCATCGGCACCAACCACATCGATACCAACTCGCGGCTGTGCATGGCGTCCGCCGTTACCGGCTACAAGTCCAGCCTCGGTATGGATTCGGTGCCGTGCAGCTACGAGGATCTGGATACCGCCGATTGTCTGTTCATCGTCGGGGCCAATGTCGCTTACGCCCACCCCATACTCTTTCGCCGGATCGAAGCCGCCAAACTGCGCCGTCCAGAACTCCGGATCATCGTCGCCGACCCCCGGCGCACGCCGACGGCGGCCATTGCCGATGTCTTCCTGCCCATCCAGCCGGGTACCGATGTCGCGCTCTTTCATGGCATGCTGCATATTTTGATCTGGGAGGGACTCGTCAACCGCGCGTTCATCGAGGCGCACACCGAAGGCTGGGAGGAACTCAAGGCGCAGGTGCAAAACTATACCCCGCAATGGGTGGCGGAGATCTGCGCCATTCCCGTCGCCGACCTTCGCGCCGCGGCGCTGACTTTCGGGCAGGCTCCCGCCGCGCTCTCCCTCTGGTGTCAGGGACTCAATCAGTCCAGTCACGGCACCGACAAGAATGTCGCCCTCATCAACCTGCACCTGGCCACCGGACAGATTGGCCGGGCGGGCGCGGGTCCCTTCAGCCTGACTGGACAACCCAATGCCATG
Organism: Pseudomonadota bacterium; assembly: GCA_021839095.1. The sequence continues at coordinate 3,122 of JAKCBU010000025.1, forward strand.
GGTGGACGCGAGACCGGTGGTATGCCCGCCCTCCTCCCCGGCCACCGCGAAGTGGTCAATCCGGAGCACCGGGCGGAAATCGCCGCCCTCTGGGGTGTGGAACGCCTGCATCCGCAACCGGGTTATACGGCGGTGCCTCTTTTCCAGGCGATAGAACGCGGGGAGATCGAAACGGTCTGGATCGCCTGCACCAACCCCGTGCTGTCCATGCCGGATCAAACGCAAGTGCAGCGCGCCCTCGAACGATGCCGTCTGGTGATTTTACAGGACAGCTATTTGCATACCGAAACCGCCGCCTATGCGGATATCCTGCTCCCCGCCGCCAGTTGGGGCGAACGCGAGGCCGTAGTCACCAACTCCGAACGTCGCATCACCCATCTGCAGGCGGCGGTGCCCGCGCCGGGTGAGGCCCTGGCGGATTGGGTCATCTTTCGCGACTTTGCCTTCGCTCTGGGCGCCGCGCTGGATACCCTCGATCATCCTCTGCCGAGCACGAAAGATGCTTCCTGGACCGCGCGCGCGCGGCGTATGTTCAATTTCACCGACTCCGCCAGCATTTTCCTGGAATACCGGGAATGTACCCGGGGGCGCGATCTGGACATCACCGGTCTCGATTTCGCCGTGCTGGATGCGCGAGGACCGCAGCAGTGGCCCTATCCGCAAGGCGCGCAGACCGGGCAGGTGCGCCTCTACGCCGATGGTGTTTTCCCGACCCCCAGTGGACGTGCCCGTTTCCGCAGTCCGGAATATCTCGGCGTCGCCGAAGAAATCGACGCCCGTTATCCCCTGCGCCTGACCACGGGCCGTCTGCGCGACCAGTGGCACAGCATGAGCCGCACCGGCAAGGTGGCAGCCCTCTTCACCAGCGACGAGGAGGCCTTCCTCGAGATACATCCCGACGATGCCCGGCGCTTCGGCCTGCGTGCCGATGCGCTCGCCAAAATCCGCAGCCGGCGCGGCAGCAGCATCCTGCGCGTGCGCCTCAACGCCGATCTGCAGAGCGGTCTGGTTTTCGCCCCCATGCATTTTGGCCGCCGCTATGCGCCCGCCGCCCTCTGCAATCAACTGACCCTCGCCGCCATCGACCCCCTTTCCGGTGAACCGGAGTTCAAACATACCGCCGTGCGGGTGGAACCGATGAACTTCCCCTGGCAGGGCACGATCCTGCGCCTGCACGACGAAGACAGTCATTTTTACGCCGCCCAGCGCATCGCCCGGCAATTTCCTTACGCGAGCCTCAGCCGCATCCATCAGGGGGAACGCGAGGGTTTTGTCCTGCGTCTTGCCCACGAACAGGCTCCGGCGGCCAGCGACATCCCCGCCTGGGATCGGGCGTTGGGTATGGATGGCATCGACATTCTCGACTATGATGATGGCCGCCGGGAGGTGCGCAAGCGTCTCTGCATCCGGGGCAACCAGCTCTACGCCGCCCGTCTCTTCGGAGAGGATGCCACGCGCGACTGGTTGCGCGAGATGCTGTTGAGTGCCGCCGACGTGCAGTCCTACCGCCATGCCCTTTTCGCCCCTAAGGTGCCTGCCGATAGGGACGCATGGGCGCGATCGCGGGGGGTCTGCGCCTGTACCGGCGTGAATGAACGCACCTTACGGCAGAGTATCGCCTCCGGCGCAGTCACCCTCGATCAGATTGCGCAGGTGTGCGGCGCGGGGAGCGAATGCGGTTCCTGCAAACCGGAGATTCTCGACCTGATCCGCAGTGTACGCCAGGAGACTTCATGAGTTCGCCGCTGCCCAATCTGACCCAAGCCGTCGCGCGCGTCGCCCGGGGACGAGAACATGCCGAAGACCTGTCCCTGGAAGAGGCCCAGTCCCTTTTTGCCCACTGGCTGGCGGACGAAATCCCCGAGATCACAGCCGGGGCGCTCTGGGCCGCCTATCGCATCAAGGGCGAATCGGTGGACGAGTTGCGCGGTTTCGTCAGCGCCAGCGAAGCGGGACTGAAGACGCTTACCCTCGATAGCCCCTATCGGCCCGTCGTCTTTCCAAGTTACAACGGGGTACGTCGCGGCGCCAATCTGCTGCCCTTGCTGGCCTTGATCCTGGCCCGCTGCGGCCTGCCGGTACTGGTGCATGGCCCTGCGGACACCAGGGCGGAAAACGTGGTGGCACTCAGGGATCACGACCCGTCGGGCCGGGTCCACAGCGCCCAGATTTTTGCCGCCTTCGGTCTGCCCATCGCCAGTGATGGCGACCAGGCCAGCGCGCACCTGCGGCGATGGGGCCTTTGTTACCTACCCATAGGGCAACTGCATCCGGGTATCGATAGGATGCTCCGGATCCGTCAGCAGCTCGGCCTGCGATCCAGCGTGCATACCGTCGTCAAACTCATCAACCCCTTCCTGATACCCGCGGTGCACTGCGCGGGGGTCACACACCCCCCTTATCTGGAACGCCTGCAGGCTTTCTTCACCGTAACCGCGCGCAGCGCGCTGTGTCTTCGCGCTACCGAGGGGGAGCCCTTCGCCAATCCCAAACGCCGCCCCGATCTCTATGCCTGCGCGGCGGGAAATCGCTTCCTTCAGATCCCCAAAGAGGTCGCTCCGCTGTCGCGAATTCCGGCCTTGCCCGAGGATCACAGCGCAAGCGCCACCTGTCGCTTCATGGCGCAAGTGCTCGCCGGCCATACTCCCCTGCCCGCACCGCTGGCGGACCAAGCGGCGTGTCTGTTGTCCCTCGGCGGTCGTTGTGCCGACCTGGAGAGCGCCCGCGCGCTCTTATTCCAGACCCTTTCCCACAACACGGCATGAACGGAGAACTCTTTATGCAAACGCCTCCCCCTGCCCACAAGGTCGCCATCGTTGGCGCCGGTCCCGGTGATCCCGAACTGCTCACCCTCAAGGCGGCGCGCTGCATTGCCGAGGCGGAGATCCTGTTCTACGATGCCCTCGCCAATCCACGGATCCTCGACTTGGCTTCGGACGTCTGCCGTAAAATTGAAGTCGGCAAGCGTGGCGGCCGGATCTCGACCCCGCAACTGCTCATCCACGAACAGCTTATCCGTGCCGCGCAACAGGGTCTGCGGGTAGTGCGTCTGAAAGGCGGCGACCCCTTTCTCTTCGGTCGTGGTGGTGAGGAATGTCTGGCTTTGCGCGCCGCCAATATCGACTATGAAATCATCCCCGGCATCACCAGCGGCATGGCGGCGGCGACCTATGCCGGCATACCGCTCACCCATCGCCATCGCAGTCAGTCAGTGCTTTTTCTCACCGGCCATGAAGCACGTGGCGGGAAGGCCCCCGATTGGTCGCGCTACGCCCGGGCGGCGGATACCCTGGTGATCTATATGGGTATTGAACGGGTCCAGCAGATTTGCGCGGGACTCATGGCCGGCGGCCTCGCGGCGGAAACTCCCTGCCTGGCCGTACAGTGGGCGACGCTGGAACAAAAACAAGTACAGGCCAGCTTGGCAAAGCTCGACGCAGCCATCTTCCATGCGGGGTTGGGTAGCCCGGCCATCCTGATCATCGGCGCTGTGGTCGAACTTGCCGATCTCTGCGCGTGGTTGCCGAGAACGGAAGGGGTGGCGCGCCAATCATTGCAACGATCTTAAGGGAGGCCCCCGTGCCTGAAGTGCAGTTCCTGCTCGCTCACGGCTCACGCAATCCACAGTGGCGACGGCCTTTCGAGGTAATCGCCGCACGTCTGCAGGTCGCTCAGCCGCGACGGCGGATCGTGCTCTGCTATCTGGAAATGTGGACCCCGAGTCTGGATACGGCCATGCACGAAGCCTATGCCGAAGGGCTGCGCCACTATCGCATTTCACCGTTATTCTGGAGCAGTGGTCGACATTTGCAGGAGGACCTACCCGCCGTGGTGGCGCGCCTCCGGACCGAACTTCCCGGTTGCGAAATCGCCGTCGACGGTCCGCTGGGCGACTCGGAAGTCATGATCAGCGCCGCCGTGCAAGCCCTGCGATGAGTTCATGCATCGCATCGTCCTGATCGACAATGACCTGGAACGCGCCCGCATCCTGCGCGCCGCGCTGGTGAAGGAGGGGCATCAGGTGGTCGATATCCTGTCCTGGACCGGCCTATCCTGGCAACGCCTGGAGGCGCTGCAACCCGAGGTCATCATCGCCGAGGCGGGCACCCCTGAACGTGATGTCCTTGAGCATATCGTCTTTCTCAGCGAAACCCTGGAGTTGCCCGTCGTCATGCTCGGCGCCCCCGAGGATGAAGACACCATGCGCCGCGCCATCCGCGCCGGGGTCGCCGCCTATGTCGCCCACGGTATCTCGGCACGCGACATTGCGCCGATTATCAAGGTTGCCGCTTTGCGTTTCGTGGAGTTCCGTCAGCTGCGCAAGGAACTCAAAGAGACGCAGAACGCCCTTTCCGAACGTAAACAGATAGAAAAAGCCAAAGGCCTGCTCATGCGCGACCTGCAGATCGACGAAGCCGAAGCCTACCGCCGCCTGCGCCGCCTGGCCATGGATAAGGGTAAAAAACTGGTGGAGATTGCCGAGATGGTCATCACGATTGGAGAAATCGGAGGAACATAGACTACTCCAGATACGTGTAACCCTGCAGTCCAGCCGCGAACTGCCGCAGAAACACGTCACGTTCCGCAGGATCGAGGTGGGTGCAACCCTCCAACTTCTGTTGGTAGCGTCCCAACAAGTCTGTCGCGGAAAACTGCACGGACTGGAGGACGGATTCCACCGTGTCGCCCGGTAAAGGTTGCTCCAGACGCACCCCCCCCGCGGCGTCGCACAGCACGTTGACCGAGTCGGTGTCGCCAAACAGGTTGTGCATGTCGCCGAGAATCTCCTGATAGGCCCCCACCAGAAAAATACCGAGCAGATAAGGCGCACCCGTTTGTAGCGTATGTACCGGCAGTGCGGGCATTAGGCCCTCCGCCGTCACATAGGCGTCAATGCGGCCATCCGAGTCGCAGGTGATGTCTTCGATGCGCGCCCGCCGGATCGGTTCTTCACCCAGTCGCTGGATGGGCAACACCGGAAAAATCTGGTCGATCGCCCAGACGTCGGGCAGCGATTGGAACAAAGAGAAGTTGACAAAATATTTGTCTACCAGCTTTTCGTTGAGTTCGTCGAGAATCTCGCGGTGCGCACGGTTGTGTGGATCGAGGAAACCGCGCACGCGCCAAAGCAGTTGTGCATACACCTTTTCGGCCTCCGCCCGTCCTTCGATAGGTATGAGGCCGAGGTTGAACTGCTGGTGCGTCTCCGCCAGCAGGTAGAGCGCCTCCTGATATACCTCCAGCGCCGCGGCGGCGTTGCCTTGATCCAACCGGGTCAGCAGACGACTCCATTCCCCCTCCGGCGGGACAGCGGCTCGGACCGGTGCCGCGGGCTCACCCGCGGCCAGTTCCACATCGATGACATTGGCCAGCAAAAGGGCGTGATGGGCCGTCAGCGCCCGTCCTGATTCAGAGATGATGCGCGGTTCCGGCAGACCTTCCTGATGAGAGACTTCCGCCAGTGCCGCGACGATCGCGTGGGCATAGTCGGACACGTGGTAGTTGGTGGAACAGTACGCGCGGGAGTGCGTGCCTTCATAATCCACACCCAACCCGCCGCCCACATCCACCACCTCCAGGGCCGCGCCCAGGCGCCGCAATTCGGCATACAGGCGCGCGCATTCGCGCATGCCGCTCTTGATGATCTGGATATTGGGAATCTGCGAGCCCAGATGAAAATGCAGCAGTTGCAGACTGTCCAGGGCCTCTTCCGTGCGTAAATGCTGGATGAGATCCAGTATGTCGGCCGTGGAAAGACCGAATTTGGATTTCTCCCCGCCGGTGTTCTGCCATTTGCCCGCGCCCGCGGAGGCCAGTCGCGCCCGCACACCGAGGCGTGCCTTGACCCCGAGCTTGCGTGCCTCCGCGAGAATCAGCGGCAACTCGGAAGGCTTCTCCACCACCAGATAAATCTCCAGGCCCAGCTTTTCACCCATCAGGGCCAGGCGCACGTACTCGCTGTCTTTGTAACCGTTACAGATGATGGTACCCCCCAACGGCATCAGGGCGAGGACCGTCAGCAGTTCCGGCTTGCTACCCGCCTCCAGGCCAACGCTGCCCGCCCCGGCACGCAGGATCTCCTCGACGACGCGCCGCTGCTGATTGACCTTGAT
>JAKCBU010000026.1 GCA_021839095.1 Pseudomonadota bacterium
GATCTGTGACTCTGAGTGTTCATCGGGATGGAGTGTGTAAACCAGGAGCGTGCTCTTTACCTGGTACTGCTTATTTAGTTCTGCCAACACGGTGAGTTCCACTGCGAAATCATCCGGACAGTCCGGCCATTCGCGAAGGATATCCAGACCCTTTTCTATAGCCATATTGTGGTTACAGAAATAACGAAAGATGACCCCTATGACTCGAATATTATCTTCGTTCAAAGAGAAAAATGATATGTCCGATACGGCAAGTATGATCTCATGGCCATGCTGAACATTGTCGAAGAGATAGATCGCTAGGTAATGTCTCATTTGTGCGGGATCCAAATCGACCAGCGAACGACTTTCCTGGTGTTCGATCGCGCTTAGGTACACGGGGTCTGTGGGTTGGAACGGCCCCAGATCGCCAAACCTCGCCACTTCTAGTGGCGTGCGATGATGGCTTTTCACATAGATTCCGGCGGACTGTACACCGCAGGTCTGGTTGAGCAGATACAGAAACTGGTCACCGAGATCCTTGGTAAGCGTACCACCGGAAACGATGGCGCTTTGTTTAAGCTCCTGCAGCGCGGAGCGCAGAGAAATTGGTTTATAAATCAGGTTTTGTTCCAGTCGCTCTTGCGAAATGCGTGCAACATATAAATCGTCTGTCAGTCGCGCCATTCGTTCTTCGAGAACCTCTGAACGTGCTTCGCTGCGGCGCCGGCGGGAAGTCCAGACATCCGAATATTCTCCGCATATCAGGGTAAGGAGGATCAGGCCGGTAAATGCCGGAAGCCATTCTGTGGAAGGCTCTGGCCTCCAGAAGAGGCTGGTCATGAGCGTCAGCACCGCAAGCAATCCCGGAGTGACCCCATAGCGCAGTGCCACCAGTGTCGGCGCGAGCCATAGCCAAGGAAACGACTCATCGAGAAAAAGCGGATTCCGCGAGTGCCACACGAACGACAGGGCCAGTGCCATCATAGGAATGGCAACCGCCTCTATCCAAGGCATCCAGTGTCGGCGCGTGGTCATCATCGATCGAGCGCGCGGTCTATGAGACGACTTATAATCCGCTGCGCCAGATTACTGGTGCTGGCCTGCGAGAGACCACCCCCACTGGCGTTGGCGACACCGCGCCATATGATTTTGTTACTGTGTACATCCACAATCCAGAGAGTCATGCTTACGGCGGCTTTGGCGTTGATGCCTGCCCGATAATTCCATTCGTCCACGGAACCGCTGAGCGCATAATTTGCTCCTGTGCGGTGTGCGTTGCGCAGAGCTGCTGCATAGCGTTTTTTCCAGTTTCCGCCCAACAGTTCCTGGGTGCGCGTGTCATTGGGCAGGTTGCCAATGACGGTTTCGCCATCGGCCTGGAGAACCGCGGCCGCCATGGATGCCGCACGATCATTGGCCATGGGAGTTTCGGTGTTGTTGGCGAAGGGCAGCACGCTCCAGGAGGCCTGTTTATCCAATTTGGGGTGTTTGGCACTTTTGATGTCCAGATTAGCGCACCCGACTAGCATTAAAACCAAGGGAATCGACAGCAGCAGCTTTTTCATATCAGGCCCTCTCTATGGCGAGAAATAATAGGTGTAACTTAAATGGACTTCCCGTTGATTCAGTGCAAGCGCGTTACCACCTTGTCCTTGACTGTAAGACAGGCTCAGTTCATCGGGCCCCCATAGGGGGGTATGCATACCGGCGCTGAATAGATATTGGAAGCCGAATAGTGTGTTATTGTATACGCTGACGGCTAGATAGGGCGTCCAGCGAAAGTTTAAGGCGGGTTCCGCCGAGCCTAGGGAAAAGTGGAGACCATAGTCTGCGTAACTACCCGCCAGCACATTGGAAACGTCACGGCCGGTTGGGAGCAAAATCTGAGCAAGCAGACCCGTCACGTTCGCGGCGCGATGTATATCGTACATATTGGCAAACGGCCCAAGCGCATAACCCCAGCTTCCCCAGTGATGATGCCAGGTTACGGAAATGCCGCCAAAACGACTGGTACCTACGGGTGTACCATCCTGTCCTTCGTACCGTGTCCAGCCCGCATAAAGACTTTCAGACCAGTCCGCATGGTTGTGATCGATCTGTATTTGCGCGTCATTTTTCATGCCCGCAACGGCCAGGGCAGGACTTTGGGTGGCACGCCGATGAAGGTCTAATCTGCCGTGGATACTGAGTCCGTCACCTAGGGCGTATTCTCCGGAGAAGTCTCCGGTGAGGAAATGACGCATTGCGTCACGCTGGCCCACGTATGCCTGAACCCGCCACAAAGGATTTTTCAGAAAAAAGCCGGTTTCCGCCGATTGCTCTCTGGCCGGGATGCCCGTCAGGAACGATGCGGTGTCAGCGGTTTGCCAGTGATAGGCGCTTCGTAAGAGAAGTCCCCAGTTTGGCCCAATAAACAGCTTCCCATGGAGGGTGGTGGCATAACGTTGTAATCCACTGAAAGAGAGCCAACGGGTTCCCAAGGCAACGGCACTGGCATTGTGGGACACCACCTCCAGATATTGCTGGCGTAAGTGTTGATCTCGCGGATTATCCTGCAAACGCTGAAAAGCCCAGTATTGTGCCCGGGCATAATCTCCAAGCATGACATAGGCCCTGATCAGGTCATGGGGGGATAACCTGTGCGGGTGCGCCACCAGTGTGGCCAGCGCATCGAGATCATGGTTCCGCAGGGCGAGACTGAGACGGACCCAGTCGGGTACGGGTTGGGGGTCGGTCCGCATGAGCGCCCGGGCGAGATCCCAGTGTCCTTGGGCCATGCTCCAGGAAATGGCAGGGAGATAGTCGCCCTTCCGAGCGGCGGCCAGCATAACGCGCAGCGTGCCGTTCCCACCCGTTGGCGCGGCCGCGAGGGCGCGAGCGAGCAGATGGAGGTGTTGCGTCATATCAACGGCGACCTGACGTCGCAGGCTCCACGCCCTTCCGCGCAAATCGTTGTCACTCAGAATGTCAGCCTGGTTCAAGATGGCATCGGGACCGCTGGCCTTCTCCTTCTGCAGATAAAGCGCGAGTTGCGGACGATGCATAACCTGAGCGGCGTTGATGAGCGCGTTGCGGAGATTGCCCGGATGGTCAAGGTCGCCGATCAATAGCGCCCGTAGGAGCGCCTCGTCTTTTTGGTCGATCAGCAACCAGATCAAATCGGCTTGAATGGCCGTATCTCCCGGACGGATGTCCAGGGCCTGAGCATAGTAGGCTAATGCTCTGGGTAAATCTTTTCGCGCTATGGCCAGTTGGGCCTCGGCGATCCAATAAGCCGGATGCCGCCTTAGGCTTAAAGGGTCCCCACGGGGAATCGCTTTCAGCAGCCTGGCGAGCGCGCGCCAATGCGCCTGGTTGGCGGCCAGAGAAATACTTTCAAAAAAGAAGAGGGGTGACCGGAATTGGCGCCAGCCCTGCCGGGCTATGGCGAAGGCCGCTTGCGGCTTGCTGTTCTGGGTAAGCATGATCAGGCGCTGCACATCATATCGGTTCGCCGCGCCCAAGAGGTACAGCCGTTTTTCCGCAGCCAGTGCGGCCTTATGTTCGTTCAGCGTCCACGCCAGCACCGCGTAAAGACGCCAGAAGTCCACATCGCCCAGTGTGGCCTTAGGCTCGGCGGCCTGCATGGCCGCCATCGCTGCTGAAAATTGTCCTTTCATGGCGAGCAATTGGGCTTCTCTCAGCGCGGTGGCTGGCATGGATCCATATATTCGGGCGGACTGTTGCAGTGCGGCAAGGCTTTGCCCGATCCGGCCCATCTGATAAGTCAGGTAGGCTTTTTGCTCGAGTAGAAAGTGGCTCTGGCGGTGGCGCAAGGCGGCGTTGATGTCAGCCACCGCTTTATTCGGCTGACCCAGTTCGCCATAGGCAAAGATCAGCGTTTTCCAGTCCGCATCGCTCAGGGTTCCATCGCGCGCGGCTGGGGACAGCATCCCGACGATGACATCCGGGCGCGCCAGGGCGACGGCCAGGGTGACGGTAGCGGCTTGCGCGGTCGCGTCCCCGTGGGCTGCCAGCCAGCGCCATTGACGAAGCTCCTCCTCGCGCTGGCCGAGCCAGGCCGCCACCCGGATGAGCCGCTTCCGCCAGTGGGGACTGTCCGGGTTCTTGTGCACCGCGGTCCATGCCACGCGATAGGCATTCTCAAGCTGGTGACTCTGCAAAAAGGCCTGATAAGCGAGATCATAGAGTTTTGCGTGATAGGCGCCGGGAAAGGGCTCTACGGCGAGAGGGGGGTGATACCAGCTCGGCGAGCTGCCCCCTTGATCCAGATAAGACAAGCCCCTTCCACTCTTGAGACTTCGCTGCAGATTTGCGGCAAAAGCATTACCAATCTCATTACGCGCCCGATGCGCCCGCAACCATCCCGCGGCATCTTTCGACACACTGCCTGGAGCATCCCACCAGTCGGTAGCAAAGCTGAGGAGGGGCAGCAGACTGCTGAATAGGAGTGTGGCCACACCATATATCTTCAGGAGTTTCATGGAGAAACCGTTCCGCCGGACAACGCGGAGAATAAAATGTTCGCCGCGATCTTCGGTTCATCCGCCGCCATGGCCAATGAAGCCATACGCAGCACGATATTTCGTTCCTTGGCCAGTTGCGGCAACTGGCGTAACGTGTTTTGACCCCGCTTTAATGCGGCCTTGGCCCCCGCCGCACTTTCAATGAGATTCAGCCCGGTTAGAAAAAAATGACTTTGTCGCGCGGGATCTTTCTCGACGGGCGCCAGTGTGAGATAGATCATTCCGGCCTTCGCACCCTCTCCAGCGGCGGCCAGCGTGCTGGCCGCCTGTTGGCGAAAATAGAGGGCCTGTTCAGGGTGCGATCGCGCCGCCGCCTCCCAGGCGTCCGCCGATAATTGGAGATCGCCCAGTGCGGCGGAACGGGTGGCGATAGTCTGCCATTCCTGCGCCGTCCAGCCGCCCAGAGAAACGATGTCCTGGGTGCGCCGTCGCAGGGCCTTCCATGCCGCGATCCGCGCCGCGCTCCCTGTGGGCAGGCTCATGGTTTGTTCCCAGTGGAATTGCCAGGACAGCCAGCGCACCCGCCGGAAGATGGCGCTCCGAGAATCTTTCAACAGTGGCGCCAACTGTGCCTGAGCGGCGGCAAACTGACCGCTGTCAGCGAGTATCTGTGCGGTTTGCAGTCGCGGTGACAGGGTTACGGCCACTGTGGTGTTCCGGCCTTGCGGCCGCCAGCCGTAATGGATGGCAACCGCCAAGGCGAGGGTGCAGACCACGACAAAGAACAGCAGCAATGGTAGCGGTCCAGCCAGTCGTGGCGATTCAATACGGTTATGATTTGTCACAACGGACACGCAGGTTCGCATTTTGGTTGGCCACCCTGATATCCCCCAGGGCACTCGCCACGATGCTCTTGCCATTGACAGTGGTGGTGCAGCCCTGGGCATTTTTGAGTTGTATCCGGATGGGTACGTATCCTTTAAGCCGCGCCGTGAAACCGCGGCCCATCGGGTCAAACCCAACGATGGGCGCATTGGCGCTCTCTATATAAGCCTGATCGCCAGTCCCCGGAGCCAATGATAGATAGGCCGATCCCCGCCCATCCAAATGTACGTACCAATTACCATTGGGACTCCTGTTGTAACCCGCCACGCCAGAGCTGGCGGCGATATTGGGTCTACCGAGCGCCGGGGGCATACGCATTTCGCGCAAGGCATCGGCATCGCCGATCCAGAAGCCATCCGCCTGACGCGCCACATGGAGGGTGAAGAAATTAAGCGCGATGCGCGCGTAGTCGTCGACGTAAACCGGCGTAATGGGTTGCCGCAACACCCATGCGTACACTTTTTCCAGCGCCGCGAGCGAAGCCAGCTTGGTTGCGGTGTACCAGTGGGTGTATATATCGATGGGTTTTAGCCGGTGCGGCGTATTGGTCATCTCGAAGGTCTGGATGACGTTCTCATAGCCCCAGAATGGGCCGAGCCACTGGTTGGTGAAATAATCTTCATTGGCATCCGGCGCGAATACTTGCAGGTACGGCCCCCGATGAATACCAATCGGAGGCACTGCGGTAACGCTGGGGTCTTTTTTGCTGATGTAACTAGGCGCGCCATTGATGTTCATCAGTCCGGCCTCATAAGCCAAACTTACCACCTGGGCATCGGGTTCACAGTCCCCCGACCACTGGTCAATCACTACCTTTTTATCCGGGGGCGCCAGGTGTTTGTTGATCCATTTCGCGGCGCCCACCGCTTCCATGTAGGGGCTGAAGTGATAGCCGGGCACAGGCAGATTGATGTCCGGATAGTCTTTACCGGCCTCCAGAGCCGGCCAGTCGAAGGGGTGGGACCACATGTGCGAGCCGATTTCGGTATAGGGTAACTTGAATATCGCCCGGGCGATTTTAACCCCGAGTGGCGCCATCGCCGGGTAAAGCCCTCGGTCACCGGGCAGGAGATCGCCGACAATGATGGATCCGGTGACAGGCAGCCTATAGCGCTCCAGGATTCTGTGCATATAGACCTCCCCCGCAATATGATAGGGAGGGAAGTCGGCACGGCTCACGAAACCGTCACCGTCGATATGAGCCATGAATAAGCGTCGGCCACTTTCGGTAGTCGTGTCCGGAACGGGCATTTGCGGAAGCCGCAAAGCCTCGCGATAAAGCGCGAAGGGGTCCACCAGCCAGCGGCTATCTTGATTAGGCAGGGTTTCCAAAACGTAAGGCGCCAGAATGTAACCCCCCCAGGGGGTAATGGCGGCAGCGTCCTCGGTGGCGCCATCGCCGGTAAGTGACAGCCATACCCGGCTGTTCGCGGGCGCCCGCAAGCCGACAAAATCACGCGCACGCGCCCGGATGGGCATTTCGTAGCCAAGGTATGGAGATTGGTGCTGGATCTGTACATTGGCCGGTAGTGTGTCGCCGGGTGTGGCCATATCAAAGCCCCTGTACAGGGTGTCGTTACCGCTGGTCGCAAAGTTTCCGACGAACAGCACGGGAATTCCCGCGGCACGGCATTTTTGCAGCCACTGATGGTAAGCACGCAGATTTTTGACCGGTTCGCCGTCACTCCAGACGATTACGCCCGCAAACTCACCGGCATGCGGCACGGGGGGCACCGGCTTGCTGAAGGGCCGCAGATCGGGTATGTAACCCAAATATTCCAGAGGCATAACCCCTGCGCTGAAAGCGGAACTATCCTCTTCTTTCTGGCCGCGGTCGTAAAGCATCAAGACGTGGCGCGGCATGGGTTCCCGCAGCCCGGCGCCGACGGCTGTCAGATCGCTGTTGGTGACATAAGGGATAAATCCCAGATGTGTTATCTTTTGCGCCGCTTTCCACCAGTCGGCGCGCCCTATCCTGATGGGTAGATAATCGATGACGATGACCGGAGTGCCAGCAGCCTTGACCCTGTCCAGCTCCTTCAGAAGCGCTTCACGGGTGTCTTTCTTCACCGGCTGATATTGCCGAGTGGCCTGATCCCATGCATTGAAGAGTGATTCGGCCGCGACTGCGACAATATCTTTTCTGACCTTCGGGAACACGGAAAAGCCGCGATTGGTGATGAGTTGCGCTGCGGGGTGTGCCGTTTTCAACGCCTTGATGAAAGCGATTAATCCAAGACGTTGTGCACTCAGAGCCCCCGGGGTCTTGCTGACCAGTTCGTAGGCGTCCAGGGTATCCAGAAAAAAGGCGTGATACCCCTTTTGCCAGACGGGGTCGACCACATTGTGGAGCAGGTAAGCGCGGCATCTGGCGTCGCCCAGATTGATGATTTTTCCACCCCAATGGGAGTCCGTACCCATACTACAGTTGCTGGGCAGATCGTGATAGGCATCGTTGCCGGGAACCGTTTCTCCGACGCTGATGTAAGCGAAAGGAGTCTGATGACTCTTGAACGTGCCGGGTAGCCGCTCAGGTCCGGGGTTGACAATCACCCAGTCGAAATCCTGAAAACCGGAAGGGAGCGGACCGTTGCCATAATAAAAACCCACCGACGGATTGGCGAAAGCTGTGGCGATACCCATGAATATACCCAACAATATTAGTTGTATACGAAAAAACCTAGGCATCGCGTTTCTCCTTACCGGGTCGCCATCAAGGTTCAGGTCGCTCCAAAGTTTTTCTTGTTAAGCCGTGAATCACGCGCCAGCGCCAGTCACGCGGGTTGCCGACGCGACGGATATATAGTCGATAACCGGATGCTGTGCCATGCGCCTCCTTCATGGTGAATACCCAATGATGATGGAAGTCCTGCCCGGCGGCGCAATATTGGTATTTGCTATAGCTTATGAAAAGAATCATAAATACTGATTAGTGTTTATGATTATGCCGCACTATAGTCTGACGATCGCTACAGACGTAGCGATTGCGCCGGGGTGCCGGCGTCGGGCAACTGCATGGAGGTGGCAAATGGCCGTTAAGACCTATAACGCGGGTGTGAAGGAATACCGGAACACCTATTGGGAACCGGATTACGACGTCAAGGATACCGATATCCTGGCCGTGTTCAAGATTACTCCCCAGGCGGGTGTGGATCGTGAGGAAGCCGCTGCCGCGGTCGCCGCCGAATCCTCCACCGGCACCTGGACCACGGTGTGGACCGATCTCCTCACCGATCTCGACTACTACAAGGGACGTGCGTATAAGATCGAGGACGTTCCCGGGGATGACACCTGTTTCTATGCGTTCATCGCCTATCCCATCGACCTGTTCGAGGAAGGTTCCGTGGTCAACGTCTTCACTTCGCTGGTCGGCAACGTGTTCGGCTTCAAGGCCGTGCGCGCCTTGCGTCTGGAAGACGTGCGTTTCCCGATCGCGTACGTCAAGACCTGCGGTGGCCCACCCCACGGCATTCAGGTCGAGCGCGACATCATGAACAAGTATGGTCGTCCGCTGCTGGGCTGCACCATCAAGCCCAAGCTGGGGCTGTCGGCCAAAAATTACGGTCGCGCCTGCTATGAGGGATTGCGTGGCGGCCTGGATTTCACCAAGGACGACGAAAACGTCAACAGCCAGCCCTTCATGCGCTGGAAGCAGCGTTTCGATTTCGTCATGGAAGCGATCGAGAAGGCGGAACGGGAGACGGGCGAGCGCAAGGGGCATTACCTGAACGTCACCGCGCCGACCCCGGAAGAGATGTACAAGCGCGCGGAATACGCCAAGGAAATCGGCG
>JAKCBU010000027.1 GCA_021839095.1 Pseudomonadota bacterium
TCCGGCGTTACCCGGTTATGAGATCGAGGCAGATAGTCTGATCCCAGAGGTGGATGCCGTGGCATCCGCGGGCGATCTCGCCGACCTGATCTTGTCCGTGGATCGGCTGCTGTTTTTTTAATGAACGCTGCTGGGCAGCAGATTTTATTTGTTTGAAATGTAAATCCGAAGGAGAGAATGATGGGAATCGTACGTGGCTGTGAAATCCCCGAAGACCTGATGTACAACGTCGATAACAACGTGTGGTTGCGCAAGGAGGATGATGGCAGCGTGACCATCGGTATGACCTCCTATGCCTGCGCGTTGGCGGGTCAGATTGTTTCTTACACGCCCAAGGGAGCCGGTAAGGATATCAAGAAAGATAAGTCGGCCGCGACCGTGGAATCAGGCAAGTGGGTAGGCCCGTTGAAGAGCCCGGTCAGTGGCACGGTGGTGTCGAGCAACGACGAAGTCGCCAAGGATCCGGGTCTCATCAACAAGGATCCCTATGGTAGCGGCTGGATCGCCAAATTGACCCCGACGGATTTCGCGGGGGATTCCGGTGAACTGAAGACGGGTGCCGATGCGTTGACGGCTTTTGAAGAAAAGATGACGGCGGATGGTTTTGGCGGTTGCTGATCAGCAAAATCGGTGACGATCCAGGAAGACGGCCGCATTTGCGGCCGTCTAGCTTTCTCTCAGTGAAGGGATGGAAATTCGTATGAACCCGTGGTTAAACGCCGTTTCTCAAGTCGAGGCTTTGGAGGACCTGGTCCTCAATGCGGATTTGGTGGATTCTATGTGTGAACGGTGGTCCGGTTTGTCGGGCAGCCAGGTGGGTCGTATTAATTTTTATACGCCTTCTTTCAAGCACCATGAAACCTCGGAAGTCTCCGCGTGTGGGAAGAATGCTTTTCCGGCGATCTCCATTACGGGTGGAGATTGCAAGTTACAGTGTGATCATTGCAAAGCGAAGATTTTGGAACCGATGATCTCCGTGCGGACCCCCGGAGAACTGGATCGCTTGGTGGACCAAATCGTGTTGGACGGTGGTCGTGGGTTGCTGCTCTCGGGGGGCTCTGATCACCAGAACGTGGTTCATTACGAACCCTACTTTCCGACGGTTCGTAAAATCAAGGACCGCCATCCGAATCTGCAGATTGCCATGCACACCGGGATCGCTACACCGGAGTTTGCGAGAGGGATGGAGGACGCTGGTGTTGATGTGGCGATGATGGATGTGATCGGTGCGCAGGACACCATCCATCAGGTATATCATTTGCGGCGTTCCGTGGACGACTTCGAGGCCGCTCTGGAGGCGCTGGTCGCCACGGAAATGAAAGTAGTGCCGCACATTGTCATCGGGCTGCATTATGGCGAATTGCTCGGTGAGTGGAACGCGCTGGAAATCATTCAGCGGCACCTGCCCAGCGCGCTGGTGTTGGTGGTGATCATGCCGCAGTATGCTTCTTCGAGTCGGCCTTTCGCGACGCCTGCAACGGATGAGGTGGGTAAATTTTTTATGGATGCGCGGGCCGCGTTGCCGGAAACGCCGGTATTGTTGGGTTGTGCACGGCCATCCGGTGTGCATCGCTCCATCACGGACACTTATGCGGTAATGGCGGGGCTCAATGGTGTGGCGTTCCCTTCTGACGGGATGCTGGCCCTCGCCAAGCGCCTGGAGCGGGATGTCTTCGTGACGCCCTCCTGTTGTTCCATGATTGTCGGTGAAGAGGTGCTGACCTTGGGTGACGAGACGGCCACCATGCCTTTGGATTACGTGCCCGCAGCCCCGAAGCGGCGCTCGCGACTACGGGATATCCCCATCGTGTTCACGGCCTGAGAAGGTGGCGCTGTTTCTGGACTCCCTGTTTTTTCGGTCACGTGTGTCATGACCGCAACGTACAGTTCTACGGATTGGCTTGTGGTCGACACCGGGCTGCGTCCAGCGGATGAAAACATGGCATTGGACAAAGCCTTGCTCCTGGCGATGTCGGAGCACCAGGTGCCGAAGATGTTCCGTTTTCTGCGTTTTGAGGAATCGGCGCTGGTCGGTTTTCATCAGTCACCGGAGCAGGAGCTCCATCTAGAGTTCTGCCATGCGCATGGAATTGCCGTGCAACGTCGCCTCACCGGCGGCGGCGCGCTTATCTTCGATCCCACGCAGATAGGCTGGGAGTTGATCTGTAGGCGGGATGCCCTGCCTAAGGGCGATATGGCGGCGCTTTCGAGATGGATTTGCGAGGCCGCTGCCGCAGGTCTTTCTCGCTTGGGCGTGACGGCGCGGTTTCGTCCACGTAATGATATTGAGGTAGAGGGCCGCAAGATTTCGGGGACCGGCGGGATCATGGATGGCGAGGTGTTGTTGTTTCAGGGCACGGTGCTTGTCGACCTGGACATTCCCCGGATGTTGCGGGTACTGCGTGTGCCGTTGGAAAAATTGGACGCCCATGCGATTTCCTCCGTAGCGGAGCGGGTAACGAGTTTGAAAATCTTATTGGGCGTAGCGCCGGATCTGGCGGTCGTGCAGAATGCCTTGTTAGAGGGCTTTCGCGCGCATATGGGGCTGTCCTTTACCTTTGGGGACTTGCCCAAGGCCGTGAGCGCTCTGCTGCCCGAGACGTTGGCCGAGGTGCGCGGTGCGGAATGGCTGGGAATCAATCGACGTCCGCGTGACGGGATGCCGTTGCGCAAGGCGACGCTGCGCGCTCCTGGTGGCACGCTGAAAGCCGAAATGCTCTGGGACAGTTATGGGAACCGCGTACGACAAGTCCATTTCAGTGGGGATTATTTTGTTCAGCCGCAGCGTGCCATCGCCGATCTGGAGGCGGCGCTGCGGAATGTTCACCTGGATGAGGTGGATCAGATTATCGAGAGACTGTTTGAGCAACAGAAGGTCGATGGCTTTGGTTTGCAGCCGGGGCATTTCGGGACCGTGTTACGGATGGCGGCAAAAGACGCATGACTTCTTTCCGCATAGATATACTGGTGATTGGTGCTGGTCCGGCTGGCACGTCGGCGGCGCGTGCCGCCGCGGGTAAGGGACTTACGGTGATCTGTGCAGACCGCCGTGCGGAGATTGGCGTGCCGGTGCAATGTGCCGAGTTCGTCCCCATGCCGCTCCTGCGCAGCGTACATGAAACGGACTCGCGAGTGCAGGATGTCGAAGGGATGTTGACGGTATTGCCATCCGGGCTGCGGCACCGCCGTGTCTTCCCCGGCATGATGATCGATCGGGCGCGTTTTGATCAAGGGTTGGCGGAGTTGGCACAGGCGGCGGGCGCGCGGGTGGAGACACGTTGCCAGTTCCTCGACTGGGATGGCGAAGTGGCGCGGTTGCGCCGTGGCACCGACGAAGCATTGGCGCTACGTCCCCGATTGTTGATTGGGGCCGATGGGCCGCACAGCCTGGTGGCGGAGGCCGTGGGACTGCCACGTCAACAGGTGGTGTATACCCGCCAATATACGGTGCCATTGCTGCGCCCCTATGCGGATACGGATATTTTTCTCTCGGATGCCTTTCCGGGGGGCTATGGCTGGTTGTTTCCCCGTGGGCCGGTGGCGAATCTCGGTTTGGGTACGGACCGGCGGTTTGAGGGGAATCTCAAATTGCCGTTGGAGCAACTGCATCGGCAAGTGCTGGAGCGCGGCCTGGTCGGTGCAGCGATACTTGGACGGACCGGTGGGGCGATTCCGGTGGGTGGCATTCGGCCCATGGTGCATGGCAATGTCGTGTTGGCCGGGGACGCGGCAGGGCTCACCCATCCGATCACGGGTGCGGGGATACCTGCGGCCGTGATCAGTGGCGAAAGGGCGGGCGCGGCGGCGGCTGACTATCTGGCGGGCGATATGGGCGCGCTGGAGAGTTACGCAGAAGATATGCGGGATCAGTTTGGTCCCACCCTTGCGCGCGCGATGCAACGGAGAAAAGCTTTGGAGGCCGTCTGGCGACAGCCTGCGGCGCGGGAAGACAGGGTAATGCGGTCCGGTTGGATCGCCTTTGATGAATACTTTGCCGCTTGAGGCGGAATGACAGGAGGAACTTCCATGAGTGCGGTAGCGCAAGAACATTCCCAGACCTTGAATTTTTATCGCCCGGATTATTTCGTCAAAACGCCGACGATGCGGTCGCCGGAGTATGTGCAACTCAGCACC
The DNA here is from genome assembly GCA_021839095.1 of Pseudomonadota bacterium. The sequence continues at coordinate 4,135 of JAKCBU010000027.1, forward strand.
GCTGCGGCGATCACGCTCGGCCTGGTGCCCGGGGTGATGCACCGGACTTCCTGTACGCACTGCCTGAATCTACTGATGACGTATCCGGAAGGTTGCCGTGCCAATTGTACTTACTGCGGTCTGGCCCGCCATCGTGAAGAAAGTCGCGATTACGCGGATCGCAACTTCATCCGGGTGGATTGGCCGACGGTGCGCGTGGACGAAATGCTGGAACGGATGGCCCGGAACAGCGACAAAGGGCAGTTCCAACGCATGTGCATCAGTATGATTACCCACCCTGATTCTGATCATGATACACAGGTCATGCTGAAGCGCTGGATGGAGGTGGCGCCCCATATTCCCGTTTCCATTCTGTCCAATCCGACCACCATGGACAAGCAGGACCTCATCGACCTCAAGATGATGGGAGCGGATATCTTCACGGTGGCGCTGGATGCCGTGACGCCGGAAATCTTTGAGCGTACCCGTGGCAAGACGGTGCAGAGCCCCCATTCCTGGGACAAATACTGGCAGACGATCGAGTGGGCCGCAGAGATTTACGGGCCGGAGAAGTTCGGCGCGCATCTGATCTGTGGCATGGGCGAGACCGAGCAGGAAATTCTCGCCGTCTGTCAGAAGATGAAAGATATGGGTGGCCACAATCATATGTTCGCCTTCTTCCCCGAGAAGGGCTCCATGATGGAAGACTGGGACGCTGTGCCCCAGGATCATTGGCGCCGAGTGCAATTGGGCCGCTTCCTGATCGATTATGCGGGTGGCCGCTACGAGGATATGGGCTTTGACGTCCATGGCCGGGTCGAAGATTTCGGATATCCGCAGGCCGAATTGGACGATATCATCAACTCCGGCAAGCCCTTTCAAACCTCCGGCTGCCCGGGCAGGGATGACGAAGAAATCAGTGCTTGCAACCGGCCTTATGGGGATTCGTCGCCCTCGGATATCCGTTCCTTCCCCTTCGCCCTGAATCAGGAGGATGTGGAGATTGTGCGGCGCCAGATGCGGCTGCAGGATTTGCAGTTTTTCGACTGACGCCAAGATTCCGCCCCGCATCGGGGTGTATTATGAACCTGTGCATAGGGGCTTCGGCCCCTTTTTATTGCGTGTCGGACGTGGGATTCGTCAAGTTTCAGAATGTTTATTATTGCTAATAAACCTATATTTTGTGTATTGATAAATGGATTAAAAAATTGATAGAACCCAGGTCTTGCAACGTTGTAATAAGTCCGACACAATCAATGTGTCATTAGAGACACAACTGAGGGTGGAGGATCCAAATGAAAAAATCACGGATTTTAGGAATCGCGGTTGGTGCGACGTTGGCGATGAGCCTGTCGGCCAGCGCGTTCGCAACAGATGGTTATCAGTTGATCGGTATTGGTCAGTATGCCATGGGTATGGCGGGTGCCGTTGTTGCTGCGCCCGATGATCCACTGTCCGCCGCTATAAACAATCCCGCCGGATTGGCTTTGATGACTCCGCAAGCCGCGTTCTCGGCGGAGATTTTTAACCCGGTTCGCAAGACGAATTTGGGATTTGGCGAGATTGGCAGTCACAGCAATGTATATGGCGTGCCCGCAATAGGTTGGGCGGCCCCCGCATTTGGGGATGGGATTGTATTCGGCGGTGGCGTGTATGGTACCTCCGGCCTGGGTGTGAATTATCTGCAGAATGTGCCTGCCAATCCTCATTTGCCCAATGGTGGATACGCGCAAGCTTTTAGCAGCATCACCTTTATGCAAATGGCGCCTTCCATTGCCATGAAGGTGAATCCTCATTTGGCCGTGGGCGCTACGCTGAACATTGCCGCTGAACAAGCATCTTTCCAGCAGACATTCACCCAATATGCGTCTGCCTCTGGACCGATGGGTCCGTCGAATACAGGGGGGTTGAATCTCGCTAATCCTTCGTGGGCGTATGGCGCTGGGTTCACTTTGGGTGCGCTCTACAAGGTGAATGATATGGTGACCCTGGGCCTGACCTATAAATCACCCATTTGGTTTACGTCCCTAAATTGGCAGGCGGGCGTTCAAAACCAGGTAAATCCCCAAACTATGTCTGGGGTATACGGAACTCCCGGCCAATATAGCGGTACGCTTAATTATCCCCAGCAGGTGGCGTTTGGTCTGGCGATCCGCCCGATCCCGCGGTGGTTGGTCAGCGTAGAGGGGCAGTGGATCAACTGGGCGAGCACGATGAATAACTTTAAGGTGTCCGGTCCTTGGAATGCCGTTTATCAGGGCGCCCCTGCGGGTGGTGTATCCTCTATCTCGCTGCCGATGCACTGGAGCAACCAGTGGGTGGCCAATTTCGGTACGCAGTATGACGTGAACAACTGGTTGCAGGTGCGTGCCGGGTATACCTGGGGCTCCAACCCCATCAACAACAACACGATCGCCTCCAATCTGATCTTCCCGGCCATCGTGCAGAATGCCGTCACCTTCGGCGCCACGCAAAAGCTGGGCATGGGATGGAAGCTGACGGAGGCCTACATGCACACGTTCTCCAATACCAATACCGGCCCGGCCGGCTCTTCTCCTTTTGGTGGACCGATGCCCGCCAGCGCCACCATGTATGAAAACTCCTACGGCATCCAGGTCGGCTACGACTTCTAAAGAACCTCCTCGGAGTATATGGGAGACGGGTGACCGTCTCCCTTTTTTGTGGGCGCCTTGCATGGGGAGGAGTTTTTGGGGGAACATATAGCCGATCACATTACTAGGGATTATCATGAAGTCGATACCGATTACGGATGTGAGCAGCCTGAAGAACGAGTTGAAAAAGTATAAGATGGGAAAGAAGCTGGAAATTCCCCGGTTTAATCAACTGGCACGGATGGCTTACATGGGGCGGCTGGTGATGACGCCGCTGGACCCGGAAGATCCATCCTGCAAGTCTTTTCTGGTGCATGTTCAGGCGCCGCAAGGACTGGCGGCGCATTTCATCGAACTGGACGAGGATCTGCAGGAGACCATTCTGATCCTCGACAGTGAGCAGTCCATGGCGATGGCGGGCATCATGCAGGCGGGCGTGGAAGAGCGGGTGCGCTGGTACCAGGCCCTCAATGCGCGCGACTTCTATTTTTCGGCTTTCTACCGTCCGCGAGAGGAGAGGGCGCAGGAAAAAATTCCGCAAGAGTGATTGAGCGGGTGAATCGTGGCGACGGGGTGCGGTCTTGTCAAGGATGCAAATTCGCCTGATCCATCTGGGGATGCTCGCGCCGGAGGCCCTGCACCGTGCCTATGCGGGTCTGGCGGAGGCGCAGGGTGAGCAGGACGCGCCGATTTTGCTGCTGGCGCGATCGCGCGCGCATCTGAGTCTGGGGGCCACGCAGGGGCCGGCTGCGGAACTGGACCGGGTGGCTTGCGAACGCTTGGGAATCCCGGTCGTGCTGCGGGGCTTGGGTGGCGGCCTGGTTTGGGTGGACCCGGGCCAGTTGAATTACTTCTTCATCTTCCCCGCCGCGGCGGGAATACGCCGCGCGCCGGATCTGTTTGTCCGGATTGCCCCCTGGGTAATCGCCATGCATGCGCATTTCGGTCTGACCGTAGAGGCACGGAATGGACATGATTTCTGGTGCCAGGGGCGCAAAATCGGCGGCACCGGGGCCGCGACCATCGGGCATAGTCTGGTGCTCGGCGGCAGCTTCATCCTGGAGGCGCGGTGGACCTCCTTTGTGGATTGCGTGGCGGCGCCTTCGGAAGGTTTCCGCGCATGGCTGGCGGAGGCGTTGCAGGAAGGTCTATGTAGCTGGTCGCAGCTATTGGGCAGAGCGGTGGAACCAGAAGCCGTGCTGGAGGCCTGTCCAGCGTTGCTGGCGGGAGCGGGTTGGGCACCGACTCTTCCAACGCGGCCCCGGGAGGTGGAGTCGCGGGCGATGGCGCAGGCCGATCTGGAGGAGGTGGATTGGGAGCAGCCGGTCCGTCGTCGGGTGCCCGCCGGCATCAAACTCAAGGCGGGCACCTTTTTGACGGAGCGGTGCTGGTCCGATGGCCACTGGCTACGGGTGTGGACGGAGAATGGCGCCTTTCGGCGTGTCGCTTGTTCGGTCTGGCCGGTGGAACAGGGGGAGCGCCTGGCGGGTCTGCGGCCCGACTCGGCTCGGCTGCATGAGCGATTGCGCGACATCGCCCGCAGCAAGGCTCCGCTTTGGAGCGAACGCCTGCGGGAGACAGCAGTCTGGACAGACTGAATCCGCTGGTGCTACCGCGGATGGAAATACCACATTGGAGGTGGCCGGATGCCGAGTATCAGTGATCGGATGCGTAAGCGTTTTATTCTCATGGCAAGCGATCCGGAATTGCGGTCGGCCGTCGTGGCGGCGACGCCTGAAGGCTGGGAGATGACGGAAAGCACGGACCTGGATGGTCTGGGGGATTGGCAAACCGTGCTGCTGCATCGTTTCATGCTGCTGAATCTGGAGGATCCGGAGATCGAGGATCCGATCGAAATCATTGATATCTTGCGGCGGGAATATCAATTGAACCTTGCGATATTTTGCCTGGGTGGAAGTCAGGAACAGCAGGACAGGGCCCGCTCAGTACGGGCGGATCGTTTCTTTGACCGGGCTACGGGCTTGCGGCGACTGCCGGATTTTTTTGCCCAGTTTGGCTGGTAAGCAGGGAAGCGCCGCGCATCGACCGGAGGGCCGAGGGGCGTTACCCGTTGCGCGGCGTTAACCGACTTTGGCGTGGGCCTCGGTATCCAGCAGCAGGTCGCGGCTTTCACTCTGGCCATCGGTGCTCACGGTCAGAGTGACGATACGGGTGCCCGCGTCCTTGAAGGTGACTTCGTAGGAGAAAATGCCGGGCAATTCGAGGTTGGCTTCTTTCAATGTCTTGCCTTCGCAGGTCACGCTGA